>JBHBEQ010000137.1:0-11756 GCA_041785575.1 Flavobacterium sp. | reverse complement strand
TAACGAAAATGTAAAAGTTTCTGATGAAGAAATTCAGAAATACATCGATGCTAATAAAAACCAATTCAAAACGCAAAATGGTAGATATATCGAATATGTTTTTGTTGCAAACAAACCATCTAAAGAAGATGAAATTCTTGCTAAAACCGAAATCGACGATATGTTAAAACCAAGAGTTGTTTTCAACAAGGAAACAAAACAAAACGATTCAATTCCCGGTTTTCAAAATACTAAAGACCCAATTGCTTTTGTAAACGAGTTTTCTGAAGTTCCATTTGATTCTACATACTATACAAAAGCTGAACTTCCTCAAGAATTTCAAGAACAACTATACAACCTTGCTCCAGGAGCAATGTATGGACCTTATATAGTAAACGACAAATATTGTTTAACTAGAGCAATCCAAAAGAAAAACGTAACAGAATCTGTTGACGCATCTCATATTCTAATTTCTTATAAAGGAGCAGGAACAAATAATTCTAACCTTACTAAAGAACAAGCTAAAGCTAAAGCAGAACAAATTTTAGCGCAATTACAAGCAAACCCAAGTAGCTTTGCAACTGTAGCTGATGAAAATACCGACGACCCAGGCTCTAAAGGTAAAGGTGGAAAATACGAAAACATTCGTCAAGGACAAATGGTTCCAGCTTTTGACAAATACATTTTTGAAAATCCAGTAGGAAAATTAGGAATTGTTGAAACAAATTTTGGTTTCCACGTATTAAAAGTTGATAAAATAACTACTAAAGAAGCTATCCAATTAGCTAATGTGGTGAAAACAATTAAAAGCTCAAGCAAAACAGAAGATGAACTTTTTGCTAAAGCAACAAAATTTGAAAATGACGCAAGAGGAAATGATTTCTCTAAAACAGCAACTAACGCAGGTTTAACTGCTTTCCCTTCTACACGTATTGATGCATTCGGAGATAAAATTCCAGGAGTTGAAACATCACAAAGTCAAGCAATTCAATGGGTGTATAGCAAAGGGGCTTCTGTTGGGGATATTAAAAAATTCGACACTAACGAAGGACATCTGATTGTAAAAATCACTGATATCAACGATACAGGATTAATGACTGTAACTGAAGCAAGAGGAATGGTTGAACCTATCTTAATGAACGAAAAGAAAGCGGAAATCATCAAGAAAAAAATGACAGGAAAATCTCTTGAAGATGTAGCTAAAGCTAATAATGTTACGGTAATGAATGCCGAAACAAACGGAAAAAATCCTTTAGTTGGAACTTCAAACGAACCTAAAGTTGTTGGTACTGCTTTTGGAATTGGAGCAAACAAAACCTCATCTACTATAGACGGTAGTGCTGGAGTATTTATGGTTCGCACTAAGAACATCACAAAAGCTCCTGAACTTCCAAATTACAATGCTTTTAAAGGTCAAGTTATCACAAACAACAGACAACTTACTCAAAACTATATTTTTGGAGCATTGTACAACAAAGCTGATATAGAAGATAATCGCACGAAAGTTCTGAGATAATAACTTAAAAAAAGGTATCTTTTTAGATACCTTTTTTATTTATACATTTTTCGTCAGCAACTAAAAACGAATAAATATTGTTCTAACTAATGAAATCATACCACAAACACAACTTTTTCAAAAATACATTTTGTATTTTTAGTGAAGTCGCTGATGTACCGAAATCAAAACCAGATTACATCAGTAAAAACAATAGTAAGTATTATTTTACAGAACAAGGAGTATTTCGAATTTCAAACCATTGGGGACGTGTGGCAAATTGTAGATGGAAATTAGAAACCGAAAATTATCGTTGCCAAAAAAGTATTATAGCTTTCGCTAAATGGACGGACTTCTACCCTAATAACGAACAAAAAGCAATATATTCTATACAAAAAATCCAAAGTGAATACAGAATTGTTCACAAAGATTCCATTGATAACAATGAGCAATTAATATTTAGAAATGCAAAAGAATGCGCTAAAATTGTTCAACAATTAAAAGAAATACAAAATATTCCAAGATGGTTCACTCACTATCCCGCATCAAACAACGAATTAATTGATTTTTTTGAAAAAGGATTACTGCATTCAAATCAGACTTTACAAAATTTAAAACAAGAGGCTCATAAAATTTTTTCTAAAAAATAGATTCTCTACCCAATTCTGTTTTTATTCAAAAATAAATTTATTTATTTCCAAAAAAAATCACTATATTGTAGATTTTGATTAAAACCATACATAATTCAATATGAGAAAAGAAGATTTAAAAAGCATTTTCAATTTATTAAAAGTTTCTGTAAACGAATTTTTAGATGATAATTGCATAAAACTAAGTGCTTCTTTATCCTACTACACTGTTTTTGCACTTCCTTCATTGGCAATTCTTATCATATCGATAACGGGATACTTCTTCGGCAAAGAAGCTGTTAGTGGAGAATTTTACTATCAAATAAGCGATCTCGTTGGTGAAAAAGCAGCAAAGGAAATACAAGAATCTGTAAAAAATATTCAATTAGATACAAAAGGGACTTTAACCACAATAATTGGAGCAGTTATGTTGTTATTCTCTGCTTCAGCAGTATTTGCCGAAATTCAAAGTTCTATAAATTACATTTGGGAACTAAAACCAAAACCTAAAAAAGGCATCTTGAGATTTATCAAAAACAGATTGCTTTCTTTCTCGATGATTGGAGCATTAGGATTTGTATTGTTGGTGAGTTTGATTGTTAATACCATCATTCAATCAATGTACAAAGAACTTCAATTTTTATTCAACGAAAAAACAGTCTTTCTCGCTTCAGGAATTAACAATTTAGTGGTGTTTTTGATTATTTCCATATTATTTGGTTTTATATTCAAGACACTTCCAGATGGAAAATTAGGATGGAAAGAAACAGCTGTTGGTGCAGGTATCACCTCTATGCTATTTATGATAGGAAAATGGGCAATCGGTATATATATTGGAAATTCTGCACAAGCAAGTTTGTATGGAACTGCAGGTTCGGTTTTAGTGATTTTGTTGTGGGTATATTACTCCGCATTTATCCTATATTTCGGCGCCGTTTTCACAAAAAACTATTCTGAACTTTACGGAAAACCAATTACTCCAAACAACTATAGCGTTCGTATCATTTACAACGAAGAAGAAGTAAAATACGCAAAAACAGAAAGCGAAATCATTGAAAAATTTGACCCAAACAGTGACCATAATAGCTAAAAATTAGCATTAAATATTGTAACTTAGCACCATTATATTTTTTCGAATGGAACTACAAAATCAGACACAATACACAGAAGATAACATACGCTCTCTCGATTGGAAAGAACACATTCGTATGCGTCCAGGGATGTACATCGGAAAATTAGGCGATGGTTCCACTCCTGACGATGGAATTTACATTCTAATAAAAGAAGTTATCGATAACAGTATCGATGAGTTTGTTATGGGTACTGGTAAAACCATCGAAGTTACGGTGAGAGACAAACAAGTAACAGTTCGCGATTACGGACGTGGTATCCCTCTAGGAAAGGTTGTTGATGTAGTTTCTAAAATGAATACCGGAGGTAAATACGATTCAAAAGCCTTCAAAAAATCTGTTGGTCTAAACGGAGTTGGTACAAAAGCAGTAAATGCTCTTTCTACGTATTTTCGCGTTGAATCTGTTCGTGATGGAAAAATAAAAGGCGCTGAGTTTTCTATGGGAAACTTGGTTGCTGAAGAAGATGTTGCTGAAACTACGAAACGCAAAGGAACGAAAGTTTCGTTTGTAGCAGATGAAAGTATTTTTAAAAACTATAAATACAGAAAAGAATACATTGAACGTATGTTGAAAAACTATTGTTATCTCAATACGGGATTAACAATAATTTTCAATGGAGAAAAATACCAGTCCGCTAATGGACTCAAAGATTTATTAGAAGAAAACATTGATAGTGAAGATCAGATATATCCAATAATTCACCTCATTGGAAACGATATAGAAATTGCTATCACACATAGTAAAACTCAGTATTCAGAAGAATATTACTCTTTTGTAAACGGTCAAAATACCACACAAGGAGGTACGCATCTTGCTGCTTTTAGAGAAGCAATTGTAAAAACACTAAAAGAATTTTACAACAAAAACTTTGAAGCCAGCGATATTAGAAAATCTGTTGTAGCTGCTATTTCAATAAAAGTTGAAGAACCCGTTTTTGAATCACAAACAAAAACCAAACTCGGTTCTACAGAAATGGGGCCAGATGCACCAAGTGTTAGAACTTATGTAAACGATTTTGTAAAAACACATTTAGACAACTTTCTACACAAAAATCCTGAAATTGCAGAATCTTTACTAAAGAAAATTCTACAAGCAGAACGTGAACGAAAAGAACTCTCTGGTATTAGAAAATTAGCCAAAGAACGTGCTAAAAAAGCCAGCTTACACAATCGAAAACTAAGAGATTGTAGAGTCCATCTCACAGATATCAAGAATCCAAAATACTTAGAAAGTACTCTATTCATTACCGAAGGGGATTCTGCTTCGGGTTCTATTACAAAATCTAGAGATGTCAATACACAAGCCGTGTTTAGTTTGAGAGGAAAACCTCTAAACTCTTACGGAATGACCAAAAAAATTGTGTACGAAAACGAAGAGTTTAACCTTCTTCAAGCAGCTTTAAACATTGAAGAAGATATGGCAGATTTGCGTTACAACAATATCGTAATTGCAACCGATGCCGACGTAGATGGTATGCACATCAGATTGTTGCTCATCACATTCTTTCTTCAATTTTTCCCTGAATTGATTAAAGAAGGACATTTATATATATTACAAACACCTCTCTTTAGAGTTCGCAACAAAAAAGAAACTATTTACTGCTATTCTGATGAAGAACGCATTGCCGCTATCGAAAAACTAAAACCAAAACCTGAAATCACTCGATTTAAAGGTCTTGGAGAAATTTCTCCCGATGAATTTAAACATTTCATTGGAGATGATATTCGATTAGACCCTGTAATGATTGACAAAACAATGTCAATAGAAAAATTATTAGAGTTCTATATGGGAAAAAACACTCCTGACAGACAAGAGTTTATTATAGAAAACCTAAAAGTAGAACTCGACACGGAAAAAGATTTGTTAGAAAAATAACAGTACCCATCAGAAATGAACGAAATACCTGAATATAGCGAAGAGCATCTACCTGAAGATGATTTTTTAGACTTAGATACACAAAATGGAACCATCACTAAAGTTACAGGAATGTACAAAGAATGGTTCTTAGATTATGCTTCGTATGTAATTCTCGAACGTGCTGTTCCTGCAATTGAAGACGGTTTTAAACCGGTACAACGTCGCATAATGCACTCTATGAAAGAACTTGACGACGGTCGATACAACAAAGTTGCAAATGTTGTAGGACATACTATGCAATACCACCCTCACGGAGATGCAAGTATAGCTGACGCTATGGTTCAAATTGGTCAAAAAGATCTTCTCATAGATACGCAAGGTAACTGGGGAAATATTCTTACAGGAGATGGTGCTGCGGCATCCCGTTATATCGAAGCTCGATTAAGTAAATTTGCCTTAGATGTATTATATTCTCCAAAAGTTACTCCTTGGCAGTTGTCTTACGATGGAAGAAGAAACGAACCTATAAACTTACCCGTAAAATTCCCTTTGCTTCTTGCTCAAGGAGCTGAAGGTATTGCCGTTGGACTTTCTACGAAGATATTACCGCATAACTATAACGAACTTATAGATGCTTCTATAAAAATTCTTAAAGGAAAAAGTTTCACGCTATATCCTGATTTTCCAACAGAAGGTATTGCTGATGTTTCTAATTACAATGACGGTATGAGAGGTGGACGTGTACGCGTTCGTGCACGAATTTCTCAACAAGATAAAAACACCTTAGTCATCACTCAAATTCCTTTTTCAACTACCACTTCTTCGCTTATTGATAGCATCTTAAAAGCAAATGAAAAAGGAAAAATTAAAATTAAAAAAATTGAAGATAATACAGCTGCAGAAGTTGAAATTTTAATTCATCTCCCTCCAGGTGTATCTCCAGATAAAACAATTGACGCTCTTTATGCTTTCACAAATTGTGAGGTTTCTATCGCCCCACTAGGCTGTGTTATTCAAGACAACAAACCTTTGTTTATCGGGGTATCTGAAATGTTGAAAATATCTACTCAACGCACTGTAGATTTATTGAAACAAGAACTAGAAATCGAACTCGATGAACTGGAGAATCAATGGCATTTCTTAAACCTCGAACGCATCTTCATTGAAAACAGAATCTACCGAAAAATAGAAGAGGAAGAAACTTGGGAAGGGGTTTTAAATGCAATCGATAAAGGACTACAACCTTTTATCCAACATCTGAAAAAACCAGTTACTTCAGATGATTTGGTTCGTCTAACAGAAATTAAAATCAAACGTATTTCTCGTTTTGACATTGATAAAGCACAACAAAAAATAGAATCTCTTGAAGACGAAATCGAACAAGTAAAATACAACATCGAACATATAATCGATTTTGCAATTGATTACTTTAATCGTCTAAAAGAAAAATACGGCAAAGGTCGTGAACGCAAAACAGAACTCAAAAACTTCGACAATATCGAAGCTACAAAAGTTGTATTAAGAAACATCAAACTATATGTCAATAAAGCAGAAGGATTCATCGGTACTAGTTTGAAAAAAGACGAATACGTAGCAGATTGTTCGGATATTGATGACGTGATCGTTTTCTTGAGAAACGGAGAAATGATGGTTACAAAAGTAGATGACAAAAAATTTATCGGAAAAGACATTCTACACGCAGCTATTTTTGATAAAAACGACAAACGTACCATCTACAATATGATTTATCGTGATGGTAAAAATGGAGCATCTTTTGTAAAGAGATTTAACGTATCCGGAATTACTCGCGATAAAATATATGATTTAACTCAAGGAAAACCTGGTTCGCAAATTCTCTATTTTTCTGAAAATAAAAATGGTGAAGCAGAATTAGTTACAATCATTCTCCGACAATTAACTAATGTTAGAAAACTGAAATTTGACTTAGATTTTTCTGATATACTCATTAAAGGACGTTCTTCTAAAGGGAATACTGTTACTAAATATCCTATCAAAAAAATTGAATGGAAAGAAAAAGGGTTTTCAACTCTAAGACCTAGAAAAATTTGGTTTGACGATACTGTAAATAGATTAAATGTTGATGAAAGAGGAGAACTTTTAGGAGAATTTAAACCTGAAGATCGCCTACTTATCATTACTCAATCTGGTAAAATAAAAACGATTCTACCAGAACTTACAGTCCATTTTGATGAGGATATCATTGTTTTAGAAAAATGGATTAAAGACAAACCAATATCTGCTCTATACTACGATGGAGAAAAAGGAAAATATTTCATTAAAAGATTTTTGGTAGAAAACGAAAATAAGGAAGAACTATTTATTTCAGAACATCCTTATTCAAAATTAGAAATTGTTTCTACGGATTATCGTCCAATGATTGAAATTGTCTTCGCTAAAAACAAAGGCATTCAAAAAGAAAATCAAATCATTTTTCTAGAAGACTTCATCAGTATTAAAGGTATTAAAGCTCAAGGTAATCAATTGACTTCAGAAAAAATAAAATTAGTAAATTCTCTGGAGCCTTTACCTTACACGCCTGAAACTCCTATCAACGATTATGAAACAGTTGTTGAGGAAATACCTGATAATATCGAAATTGAGGAAGACGGACAAATGGGATTAAAACTCGATTAAAAAAGAAAGACTGCTACTTAGCAGTCTTTTTTTTGAGTTACAAACACCTATTTCTTAATTATTTTAATTGTTTTCGTTTCATTTACATCTGTAAATTTCACTATATACAAACCAACTGGATAAGTCGTTAAATCAATAGTATCAACTTGATTTTTTGACGATAGTTGTTTCCCTAATACATCATATAAAACAACATTAACTTTACTTCCGAAAAACACCTTGTCTGTAGTAGGATTTGGATAAATCACCATTTCATCTAAATTGTTTTCTTGTATAAAAGCCGGAATATCTTCCACTATTCCATTTAATGGCAAAACAATATTTTGTAATCCTTCTGTAGAAATAATTAAATCACCATTATATGCACCTACTTGCAATTCTGATTTTAATCGAACATAAACATTAAGTTCTTCTCCATTATAGGCATTGATGATTATAGCATTTGAAAAATCTTCAGACTCAGACAAAGAAATCTGAAAATTTTCAGCAACTGTTATTTCCAAATCATTTTGTACATTTTCTCCTGTAATTAGCAGAGATTGTACTGATGATGGACCTTCTCCCGCCACATAAGTAAAAGTTGACAAGTCTGCATTAAGAGAAATTGATGGCTCTAAAGTGGTATCTTCTCCTCCATCTTCTGTAAGTAATTTATAGATATACACATCTGTCTGCCCAGATGCATAACAAGAAAACAAAGCATACGAACCAGATGCATTATATCTCAACTTTTTACGTTCGGTTGCATCCGTTTGTGCAATAATCGAAGCACTTTGATTTTCATTGAAAGTAATCTCCCAAGTAGCACGATCGGTAATTTGAGATTGAGATTTTAAATAATTTTGATTTCCTGTTCCTGCTGCGTATAAATACATATTGCTATCAGTATCTTTCAAGCTCCAAAAGCTTGAATTTTCAATGGTTGATATTTCAAGTGGTATATGCTCCACATTCAACAAATCAACACTAGAAGGAATAGATGCACCTTCTTCAGAAAACACAATTCCAGTTGCTGTTGAACTTCTATTATTAGCATTTTGGGTATTCAATACGTATAGTTCGTAATTTTTTACGCCAACCAAAACATAAGTTCCTCCATTTGCTAATTGTGTTGCATCAGAAACTAAAACATACGTCTGAGCAAATCCAAAACTTGCAAAACAAAACATCAAAAAAGTAAAAATCGTTTTCATAATACAAAATATTTAGAGTTAAACATTATATCCAAAAATATATGTCAATAAAGACCTAGCAGAATTTCTTCACGTAATCCCCTACTCACCAACAATTTGTACATGATAAATATATAAAAAAAGTTTGAAAATTCATTAAACTCTCAAACTTTTTTCAATAAACGATGTTAATCGAAATTATTTATCAATATTTAATAACTTTTCCTTTGTTATTTTCATTAATATTTAATGTTTTTGTAACTCGATAGTATAGATTTCCTGAATTGTTAATATAGCCATCCAAACCATTTAATGTATTCGTATACACATCTCCTTCACCATTTAACTCTACTTGTGTAAAAAAAGACGTTAATTCTTTTCCATCAACACTTCCAGTACTTTCTGTAGTAACTTTTAGAGTGTTCGTTGAACCATTAAGTAGAATGTTTCCTGTTCCGTTTTGTACTACTGTCAACTCGTCTGTTTTCACACTAAAATCTACTACACCATTTGAATTGTTGTTGATAGCAAACTTTTGAATTTCTACTACACCCAAATTATAAATTTTTCCACTTCCATTATTAGTTACTTCTACAATCTCTTTTGATGGAATAACAACTTTTATAGGTTGAGTTTGAGAAACAATTTGAACAGGAGAACGATATCCAATTTTCAACACTTTATTTTCTACTTTAGTCAAAACCAATGACTGTAAATTCAAATCTCCTGAAAGGGTAATTTTTTTCTCGTACGGATTATTTAAAAAAACAACATCAAAATCTCCATAAATTTCTACTTTATCAAAAGGCAACATACGTCTGTCTCTATCCATTACCTTTCCATTACCTTTTACTTTACGTACTGGTTGAGCATTTATAGTTGAAGCACTAAGCAATCCCACAATAAGGAATAAAAATACTTTTCTCATATAATCTTTATTTGTTAGTTAAAAAACGAATATAATAAAAAATTCAAATTGTATACCACTCAATCCGTATGAAAATTGATAAAATTATTATCGAAGAAATCACAACAATAAATAATTTACACAATAATATGTTTTTAATTTTAAATATATCCATAAATTGCGAAAACATTGTTGATATCCCAACAATCTAAAGAAGATAATATTAAAAAAAACTAAAAAACCTTCGCTAGTATCAAGCACATTGTTATATTTGCAAATTATTAATACAATGAGAAAAAGACTTTTATACATACTACTCTCGATGTATTGTGGAGTGACTCAAGCACAAATCCACGAAATCGGAATATCTACTGGAGCTTCAAATTTCATAGGAGATGTAGGTAGTACAAAATATGTATCTCCAAAAGATTTAGGTTACGGACTTGTGTATCGTTGGAATAGAAGTAGTAGACACTCTTGGAGAGCTTCATATCAACAGATTAATCTATCTGGAAAAGACGTCAATTCAGATATCTTATTGAGAAAATCTCGAGGATTGGAATTCAAAAACAAAGTACAAGAGTTAAGTTTAGGAATAGAATTTAACTTTATGGAATTTGATTTACACCATCAATGGTTTGCGTTCAGTCCGTATATCTACACAGGAATTTCAGGAATCAGATATCAAGAAAAATACTTTAATGCCTATAATAGGTCGATTAAAACTGGAGATAAGTTAGATTTTGCTATACCTTTTTCTGTAGGAATAAAAACGCAAATCGGTCGAAATTTTGTAATAAGTGCTGAATCAGGATTTAGATACACCTTCACAGACAATCTTGATGGTAGTAACCCATCATCAGAACTATATTCAAACAGAAGATTTGGAAACATAAAATCCAACGATTGGTATGTATTTAGTGGAATATCCATAACTTACACATTTGGAAATAACCCTTGTTATTGCGCATCAGAACAATGAATACAACAAACACTTTATTAAAAGAAAAAATGCCAAAACACCTCGCCATTATTATGGACGGTAATGGTCGTTGGGCTAAAAAAAGAGGATTATTGCGTTCTTTAGGACACGAAAGTGGCGTTAAGTCTGTAAAAACCACTATTCAAAAAGCAGCTATGCTTGGCATTGAATTTCTAACACTTTATGCATTTTCTACCGAAAATTGGAACAGACCAAAATTAGAAGTAGAAACATTAATGAAGTTATTGGTAAAAGGTTTACAAAAAGAATTGCCAATCCTTGTAAAAAACAATATCCGATTTAACGCTATTGGTAACTTATCTTTGCTACCTAAATCTGCACAAGCAGCAATAAATGAAGTTATTGAAAAAACAAAAAACAATACAGGTATGACTCTGTCTTTGGCGTTGAGTTACGGCTCTCGCGAAGAATTGGTTCGTGCTACAAAACAAATTGCAGACAAAGTTAAAAATAACATAATATCAATAGAAGATATTGATGATGTCGTTATAAATAATCATCTTTACACTTCAGATATGCCAGATGTAGATTTGGTAATTAGAACAAGCGGTGAACATAGAATAAGTAATTTTCTTCTTTGGCAAATTGCATATGCTGAATTTTACTTTACAGATGTATTGTGGCCCGATTTTGAAGAAAAGGATTTGGAAGAAGCATTGCTCTCATACCAAAATAGAGAGAGAAGATTTGGAAAAACAAGTGAACAATTAAAATAAAAAATGAAATTAATGTTTCATAAAAATATAAAATATCTATTTCCTATATATTTAGGATTTCTGTCTATTGCTAATGCACAAGTTGTTACAAACACAGCTAATGACACTTTGGCAACTAGTGAAAATACTTTCACTCAAAAAGAATATGTCTTAGGAGATATAACCGTTTCTGGAAATGTTAATTACAACGAAATGACTATTCTTACTTTT
>JBHBEQ010000136.1:0-3541 GCA_041785575.1 Flavobacterium sp. | reverse complement strand
CTTTAATTTGACTCATAATTTTCTTACAAGTATCGCAAGTTTTTAGGTAGTATATTTTGTTCTTCATCCTAAGTTTTTTAGTATTATTTTTTAAAGCTTTTTCATAATATACCCCTTTCTTTTCATATTAGATTGGTTTCCAAATTTATCAAATTTCCAAGTAAGGGAAAACATTACATAACGTCTGAGAACCGTGTTTTCATTGTCGCTGATGTATGTAGCCGAAACCGTTCTCGATGTTCCTATATTCTGATTGAGTAAGTCGTATACTTTCACTTTTGCCAATAGCTCTTTATTGTAGAAAGCGTAGGATAAACTGGTATTCCAAAGGAAGTAATTAGGTCTGAAATCACGGTTTAAATTAGAGTTATTTCTATAAATAAAATCATTACCAAAAGTCCATTTGTTTTTCCAGTAGGTTGTAGTTTGTAACATCCCCTCGTGCACCATATATTCCGCAGAAGTTATTTGGTAATTGTGGTACTTTGTCTTGTTATATGTTATTTCGTATGATGGCATAATTGTTAACCAATCTCCATAACTCCATTCAACAAATAGTTTGTTGTATAATCTAAAAATATTAGCGTCGTATTGGACATTGTTTGCAAATCCTTTTGATTTTCTATATTCTGGATTAGTATATACCCCATACTTGAATTTGTGTAAATCCCATTTGTAGGATTTGTCATACGACACATTTGAATACATCCAATATTCACCATTTATGTTTTGGTAGGTTGTTGTTCCTTTTCTATTCTCATCGTAAGTTGTTGATGATACGACATTGTTATCATATAAATTGAACGAAAAACTTGCGGAAAAAGTGTCGTCATTCTGGAAGTTAAATCTGTTGAAGGAGAACCAAAACGAATGGTATTTAGTTTGGCCTACATTTGCATTACCTATAGTGGTATTCAAAGGGTTGTCTAACCTTTCGTATTCCAAAATTCTATCTGCTGAAGGACTAGTTGCGATATAATTATATCTTGAAAAAATCATTTTACCTAAACCAAACCTTTTGCGGAAATAAATACTAATACTCGGCGTTATAAATTCTCTATCTGCTCGGTACGTTTGCCCCATATAGTCTGCACTTGCAGAGAAATTGTCTATATTCATCTTTAAATCTAACGACACAGAGGTTTTATCTTTTTCATATCGAATTCCTACACCTGGAACGTTACGAACATTTCTCGATAAAACATTTCTCGATAAACGTTCGTTATTTACCGTGTAATCGTTGGCTTGTGCATCAAAATCAAGAGCGTGAATATTGTTTTTAGAAACACTAGAAATCCAATTATAATAAGCACTCACAAACCATTTTTCTGACAACGGATGCGAATATTTCAAAGACAAATTGTAATTGTTGTCTGTAGATTTGGTATTTTCTCTTAGATTTCTAATGTCGTCTGCCTGTTGGTTTTTGAAAAACAATGTTTCAGATGCATTTTTGTTATCGCCTTTTGCGCTATTGTTTGTACTGTAGAACCCCACCGAAAGGTTTTGTCCTTTTTGATTAAATTTTCGAACGAAGTGCAACTCATTTTCAAACTCTATTTCATCGGAAACAGAAGAATTATCACTTGCGGTTTGGTTTAACAATTCTCCAAACTCATCTGTAGAGGTAGAATTATGTTTGGTTTGCGAATAGTTTTTTTTGTTCACCGCAGACGGACGTATTAATAAATTGGTCTTGTCGTCTATTTCATACTCCAATTCCATATTGAAATTGTGTTTTTGATTATCATAGCGTTCTCTTCCTTCCGATTCTGTAATAAATGTCCCATTTGGCAACAAGTTCTCTGTGCGCGAACGGTATTGATTCTCGGTATCGGATTGAGTAAAATAATAGTTTATGTTTGAGTCTATTTTTTTCTTGAATTTATCGGTATAATTAAATCCTATCAAATCAGAGGTTGTAATACCATTGTTGCTATCTGAATACGCTCCCAAACCACCTATCTTGTAATATGTTCCTCGACCTCCTCCCATGCTATCAAATATTTCGTCCATCGAAAATCCTGAGGAGTTGATGTTGTTTGTTGAGCTCAACACACTCAACTTAGTATCTCCTTTAAAATAATTAACCATTCCGGAGGCTTCGTATCGGTCGTTGGTACCGTATCCACCCATAATCTTACCAAAAAGACCTTTGTTGTTCTCTTCATCTATCACAAGATTAATACTTGCTTCGTTGCTTTTTGCCTTTTCTCCTGTGTATTCTTCTTCTTTCGTTTTGTAGTCTGTAACTTGTATTTTTTTAATAATACTCGCTGGTAAATTTTGCAAAGCAACACTACCATCTCTATTGAAAAACGGTTTATTATTTACCAAAATCTGATTTACAGGTTTACCATGTGCTGTAATTCTCTTTTGCGCATCGATTTCTATTCCGGGAAGTTTTTTCAAAAGAGCTTCAACATTAGCATCTACATTTACCTTAAATGATGATGCGTTATACTCAAGCGTATCGTTTTTTACTCTTAGAGGTATATCGGTAACAATAACCAACTCCGACAAGATATTGTCTTCTTCTAGTGTGATATCTTTGAGTATTATATTTTCTTTAAGGTTAGGGAATTTTAATTTGTATTCTGAATATCCTTCTAAAGAAAAGGAAAGTGATACAGAATCTTTTACTGGTTTTAATTCTAATTCGTATTTTCCTTCGGCATTGGTAGCACCGTAGGTTATCAGTGTCGAATCTTTTACCTTGGTCAACAAAACAGTTACATCGGGTATCGGATTTTGGTTGACATCCGCTATTTTACCCTTTACTTTCAATTGTGCAGAAGCTATCGTACCACAAAGCAACAATACGAACAGACAGTAAAGTTTTTTCATAATGCATTTATTTTATTTTCACGATTTGCGTTAAAAATACAATTTATTTTTTTAACAAAAAAAAACTCCCTAAAAAATTAGGGAGTTAGCATTATTTCTGTCTGAAATAGATATCTATTGGCACACCTTCAAAGTTATATATCTCACGAAGTTTGTTTTCTATAAATCTCTTGTAAGGCTCTTTTATATACTGAGGCAAGTTGGCAAAAAATACAAACTGAGGTGTTTTTGTTGGCAATTGCATACAATATTTTATCTTGATGTATTTACCTTTTATTGCTGGTGGCGGATTGTTTTCAATTATAGGCAACATCACTTCATTAAATTTTGATGTAGAAATGCGTTGTTTTCTATTTTCGAACACTTGAACTGCCGCTTCTAATGCTTTCAGCAAACGCTGTTTGGTAAGTGCAGATACAAACAAAATAGGCACATCTGTAAAAGGTGCAATTTCTTCACGAATGCGTTTTTCATACTCTACAGAAGTCATTGTATCTTTATCGATAAGATCCCATTTATTGATAAGTATCACAATTCCCTTTCTGTTTTTCTCTGCTAACCAAAATATATTTTGATCTTGTCCTTCAAATCCTCTTGTAGCATCAACTACGAGAATACATACATCAGAATGCTCAATTGCTCGAATAGAACGCATTACTGAATAAAACTCTAAATCTTCTTTTACTTTAGATTT
>JBHBEQ010000135.1:0-3051 GCA_041785575.1 Flavobacterium sp. | reverse complement strand
CTTAGATTTTTTCCACAAGCAGATCCAGCTCCGTGTGCTGGATACACAATCAAATCATCAGATAGAGGCATTATTTTTTCTCTCAAACTTTTGTACAGCAATGCCGCCAATTGTTCTTGTGTCATATCTGCTGCCTTTTGTGCTAAATCAGGACGTCCTACATCTCCTAAAAACAAAGTATCTCCACTAAAGATAGCATAATCTTTTCCATTTTCATCTTTTAGTAAGTAAGTTACACTTTCTAATGTGTGTCCTGGTGTATGAAGTACTGTAATAGTCCATTTTCCTATCTTGAAAACTTCTCCATCTTCTGCGATATGTGCTTTAAATGCTGGTTTTGCAGTAGGCCCGTAAACAATAGTTGCTCCTGTTTTTTCGGCTAACGTTAAATGTCCACTAACAAAGTCTGCGTGAAAGTGGGTTTCAAAAATGTATTTTATTTTTGCACCATTTTTTTCAGCTCTATCAATATATGGTTGCACCTCTCTCAGAGGATCGATAATTGCTACTTCTCCTTCTGATTCTAAATAGTATGCTCCTTGAGCCAAACACCCTGTGTATATTTGTTCTATTTTCATCTCTATATTAATTTCTATATTATATTATTTTTCTTTATATCAATTCTTTTACTAATATATAGATTGCCATACTCAAAACAAACCATCCAAAGATTTTTTTGAGCTTTGTATCTATAATTTTTTTACTCCACGCTATTCCAGTAAGTAATCCTATAACGGAAATTGCACTAAATGACAATAGTAATCCCCATTGAATATCACGCTGAAGTACATCTCCTAAAAAACCAAAAAGCGATTGTATGGCAATAATCGTAAGTGAGGTTCCTATCGCTTTTCGCATACTCAAATTGGCAAAAAACACCAATGCAGGTATGATAAGAAACCCTCCTCCTGCTCCTACAAGTCCTGATAAACATCCTATCAACACACCTTGAATTGCCAATGGTATAGGGTCTGTTGCCTCAATTGGTTTTGTCTTTGTTGTGGTTACATTTCTCTTTACCATTTTCGTTGCTGCAATAAGCATCACAATAGCAAAAAGTATCATCAATAGTTTGTTTTTGGAAACTATCAATTGATTAGACAACACCACCTCGTTTGGTATTAACGGCAAGAGATAAGACCGTGCAAAGAACACCGAAAGCATCGATGGTATTCCGAAAAAAAACACTACTTGAAAATTCACATTCTTGTCCGAAATATGTTTCATACTTCCTACCAATGACGTACTTCCAACAATAAAAAGCGAATAGGCAGTAGCTTCTACAGGAGGTATTCCTACTATGTAAACTAAAATAGGTACCGTGAGTATAGACCCTCCGCTACCTATCATTCCTAACGACAAGCCAATGAGCAAAGCTAATACAAGTCCTATTACTATGTGAATCTCCATTTTTTTTTCGATATCCACAAATGTACTATTTTTTTTTGTCATAGCTATTTTTATCTTCTTTTCGCGTTACCTTATCCGTATTTTGTTGTTTAAAATGGGTTTTACTTTTAATTCTATTCTCTAATAACTACCTTTGGCTTTTGAAAAAATCTCTAATATGGTTTTCACTATCCAACAATTGTGTCAATTTTTAGATGCCAAATACTTTGGCTTAAAAAAAGAATTAGATATTAAGGATATTTCTATCGATAGTCGCTCTCTTCAAAACACCAATGGCATTATGTTTTTTGCCCTTAAAGGGAATTACCACGATGCACATCGTTTTGTACCAGAACTTATAGAAAGAGGTGTATCTGTTTTTGTTGTTGAAGAAATATCCGAAACAGCTCCTGAAAACATCGACTTCTTTTTGGTAAAAGACTCCAAAAAAGCCTTGCAAAACTTTGTAAAATCTTATAGAAAATTGTTTGATATACCTGTAATTGGAATTACGGGGAGCAATGGAAAAACCATTGTAAAAGAATGGCTCAATTTTTTACTCACGCCTTATTACAACATTATCAAAAGTCCGAAAAGTTACAATTCACAAGTTGGCGTACCGCTTTCTGTTATTGGAATCAACGAGCATCATAGTTTAGGAATTTTTGAAGCAGGTATTTCGTTGCCAAATGAAATGTCTTCCCTCGAAGAAGTTATTCAGCCTTCGATAGGAATACTCACTTCTATTGGTTCTGCACACGACGAAGGGTTTCAAAATAAAAATCAAAAAATAGAAGAGAAAATCCAATTATTCAAGAATATTCACACGCTTATATGTCCGCATAAAAAATCCATTCTTTCAAAAATAGACAAAGAAGTAGATATTTGGAGTTGGAGCTTTCGCCCCAAAAAAGACGCAAGAGTGCACTTTAAAATAGAGGACAATCTTCTTATTATTACTACAAACGAAACTTCTTTTACAGTAGAAATTCCTTTCACAGACAAGGCTTCTATAAAAAACATTGCCACTTGTATCACTACACTATTGGCGATGAATATCCAAACCGACGTCATTCAAAAACAGATACCTTTATTATACAAAGTAGAAATGCGTTTGCAGGTGCTCAACGGCATTCAGCAATGTACGATTATCGACGATAGCTATAGCTCGGATTATCAGTCGCTGAAAATAGCACTAGACTTTTTAGAACAACAAAAAACTCATCAACAAAAAACCGTTATTCTATCCGATATACACCAAAGTGGTTTTTCAGACGAATTGCTCTACGAAAAAGTATCACATCTATTACAGCAAAACAAAATTTCGAAAATCATCGCCATAGGCCCGCGTATATCCAAGCATCTATCGATGAATGTTCAGTCGCATTTCTTTCCTGATACCGATGCGTTTCTAAATCATTTTTCACTGACTTCTTTCCAAAACGAAACGATTTTGATCAAAGGTGCTAGAAATTTTTGTTTTGAAAAAATTGTATCCGAACTCGAAGAAAAAACGCACGAAACCATATTAGAAATTAATTTAGACGCTATTACACACAACATTAATTTTTACAAATCAAAGATAGCTCCCTCTACAAAAATAATGGCAATGGTAAAAGCTTTTGGCTACGGCAACGGCAGTTACGAAATTGCCAAACACCT
>JBHBEQ010000134.1:0-4415 GCA_041785575.1 Flavobacterium sp. | reverse complement strand
CTTTTGTTGTGTAATCCCCTTTGTTAAAAATGAAAAAAGTATAACAGAAAATCAAAGTGAAAAAATGAGTGTTTTTTTATGAATGTACAATAAACAATAGTGTAAATACATTTCAATAACATAGTGATAAATAGGAGAAGAATATTTTTTTGGAATAAAAAAATAATTTTTTAGTGAATTAAACTTAAAATTTGTACTTTTGCTTGTATAAAACTAATTAGTAAAATATAAAGTAAGTATATAATGAATTTACACGAGTTTCAAGGTAAAGAAATATTGTCTAGTTACGGAGTGCGTGTTCAACGTGGTCACGTAGCAAGTACAGCTGACGAAGCAGTAGAAGCTGCAAAAAGATTGACAGAAGAAACAGGAACTGGATGGCATGTGGTAAAAGCACAGATTCATGCAGGTGGACGCGGTAAAGGTGGAGGTGTGAAACTTGCCAAAAACCTAGACCAAGTAAGAGAAATTGCTGGACAAATTATCGGTATGGATTTGATTACTCCTCAAACACCTCCAACAGGTAAGAGAGTAAATCGCGTACTAATCGCTGAAGATGTGTACTATCCTGGAGAAAGTGAAACATCTGAGTTTTATATGTCTGTATTGTTAAATCGTGCTACAGGATGTAATATGATTATGTACTCTACAGAAGGAGGGATGGATATTGAAGAGGTTGCAGAAAAAACACCTCACTTAATCTTCAAAGAAGAGATCGATCCAGCTGTAGGTTTACAAGGATTCCAAGCAAGAAAAATCGCTTTCAACTTAGGTTTGTCTGGAACTGCGTTTAAAGAAATGGTTAAGTTTGTTGATGCACTTTATAAAGCATATATAGGTTCTGATTCTTCTATGTTTGAAATCAACCCTGTATTGAAAACTTCAGACGACAAAATCATTGCTGTTGATGCTAAAGTTACTTTAGACGACAATGCTCTATACCGTCACCCAGACTATGTAGAAATGAGAGATATTACAGAAGAAAGACCAATCGAGGTAGAAGCAAAAGCTGCAGGTCTTAATTATGTAGATCTTGATGGTACTGTAGGATGTATGGTTAACGGAGCTGGTCTTGCAATGGCTACTATGGACTTGATTAAATATGCAGGTTTTGAACCAGCAAACTTCTTAGATGTTGGTGGTACTGCAGATGCTAAGCGTGTTGAAACAGCTTTCCGTATCATTTTAAGAGATCCAAACGTAAAAGCTATCCTTATTAATATTTTTGGTGGTATTGTACGTTGTGACCGTGTCGCTCAAGGGGTAGTAGACGCTTACAAAAATATGGGAGATGATATTAAAGTGCCTATTATTCTTAGACTACAAGGAACAAACGCTGAAATGGCTAAAGAAATTATAGATCAATCAGGTATGCCAATCTTGTCTGCAATTGAATTCCAAGAAGCTGCAGATCAAGTGAAAAAGGCTCTTTCTTAAGAATAAAAATTTAAGTATTAAAAAAGCCGTTCGATATTCGAACGGCTTTTTTAATTTATATAACACGACTAAAATTTCCCTTTTGAAAAAAATACTTATTGTTGGAGAGTACCTAATTCCAAGTTGCTTACTTTAAATTCTTTATTGCTCTTTGTAAATGTTGCGTCTACAAGTCTGAATATATAAATATCTGCGTTTAATTCGGTTGAATATTGGTGTTCTATTTCTAATGTTCCAGAAGTTGCTTTCCATATTTCTGTAAAGAGCTCATCGTTGTGCTGATCGTTACAAGTGTCTACATTAGGACTTAAAACTTCTGGTTTTGAACGATAAAGAATGTATTGGTTATCGTTTAGATTCAATGAATGTACTCCTGTTGTTTCTGGCAAAGTGGTTGCTAATTTGATGTTGAGTAATTTGCTATTTCCAGAACTATAATACATATTGTTTCCGTCGTTACAAGCAGAAATCTGATTAAAATTGAATGAAATTCGAGTAGTGGTAATATTCGATTGAACTGTTCCGAAATTATAAGTTTCGTATTTTAATTGTGTATTGCCGTCAGAAAGTGTGAGGTTTTTAAAATTAATAGTATAGTTGTAAGATATGTCAAACTCATTTGTAGAAACTCCATCTGTATCTAAGATGGGATTAATACTCATGTTTTTTACATACGAAATAATGCAACCGTCTTGAGAGATGTATTCCTTTTGCACTTGAGGTTGTGCAGGTGGAATAGTCGAACAAATGGTGTTTGACGAAACATTGCCATTATATGAACGATAAATAATTTGGTTGTTGCTAGAAGTGCTTATTGTATATTCTTGTCCGAGTTCTAAATCCGGATTGAGTAAGGCGTTATTTGTGCTATTTAAATCAACGAGTAGTAATTCGTGTTTGTTAATCTTGAAATACAATTCATTTGTAGCACATTTTACTACAGAAGAATTACCGAAATCCAAAGCTTCATATACAATATCTCCATCGTCACAAGAAATGAAAAAAGCTAAACTAGAAAGTAATAAACATATTTTTTTCATAAAAAAAACTTTGAAGCAAATGTAAGTTTTTTTTGTATAAAAGATATAGGGTAGTAGAAATTGTTTTCCTATTTTTGATGAAATATTATTCGATATGGATACGTACAAAAAAACAAATTATCCTGCACTTTACACCTTAGTTTCAGTTTTTTTCTTTTGGGGATTTATTGCAGCAGGAAACAACATTTTTATTCCTTTTTGTAAAGAATATTTTCACCTAGATCAGTTTCAGTCGCAACTTATCGATTTTGCATTTTATACAGCTTATTATGTAGGAGCTTTAGTATTATTTGTTTTAGGTAATATAAAAGGGGTAGATATCATTACTCGAATGGGGTATAAGCGAAGTATAGTATTTGGTTTGATTTTTTCTGCTGTTGGAGCAGGGGCTATGATTTTAGCCGTACAAGCCAATGTTTACTTTGGTATGCTGATGGGATTGTTTGTTGTGGCTTTGGGATTTTCGTTGCAACAAACATCAGCAAATCCTTTTGCAATTCTTCTCGGAGATGAGCGTACTGGTGCCAGTAGAGTTAATCTTGCTGGAGGTATAAACTCTCTCGGAACAACCATTGGGCCTTTAATTGTTGCGTATGCACTTTTCGGTACCACAACTGCCATAAGCGATAGTCAAATAGCAAGTCTTAGTTTAGATAAAGTAATTCTTATGTACCTATGTGTAGGGTTACTTTTTGTGGGTGTTGCACTATTGTTTCATTTTTCTAAAAAATTGCCAAACAACACTTCTTACGATAAAATCGAAAAGTCGTCAAATGCTTTAAAATTAATGCTTACTATGACTTTCTTGGTTTTTGTTTCTATTGCACCAGTTTTTCAATCATACCGTACGCAAGAAGCACTTCAAATCCAACAAATGGAAATGGAGTTGAAAAAGTTACAACAAGTAAACCAAACTCAAGAACCAACTGTAGATATTCAAGCAGAAATTCAACAAAAACAAGTCGAGATAAAAGCGTTGAAACAACCTTTAGAGTATAAACGTATCTTTTGGTTGAGCATTACTTTGTTAAGTGTATTGGGAAGTTTGTTTTTTGCCTATATAAAAACACAAAAAAATCGTTCGGAAAAGTGGGGTGCAATGCAATATCCACAATTAGTTTTGGGAATGATAGCAATATTTGTATACGTAGGAGTAGAGGTGGCAATTGGTAGTAATCTAGGAGAATTATTAAAAACAGATACATTCGGTGGGTTTTCGTCTGCGCAAATTGCTCCGTATATTTCTATGTATTGGGGAAGTATGATGATTGGTAGATGGACAGGGGCTGTGAGTGCTTTTGAATTTTCTAATACAAAAAAAATACTTCTAACGATTGTCGTTCCATTGATCGCATTTGCAGTAGTACTAGGAGCTAATATTTTGGCAGGAAACGATATGTCTTCTCTCTACGGCTATGTATGTTGTGTATTGTTGCAAATAGCTTTGTTTTTCATATGTAAAGACAAACCTGCTTTGACCTTAACAGTATTCAGTTTATTAGGATTTTTTGCTATAGTAGTAGGCTTAATGAGTTCGGGAATGATAGCAGTATATGCATTTTTAACAGGAGGTTTGGCTTGCAGTATCATGTGGCCCGCAATTTTTAATCTGTCGCTGATGGGAGTAGGAAAATACACTGCTCAAGGATCTGGATTTTTGGTGATGATGATTTTAGGAGGAGGAATAATTCCACCAATTCAAGGTAAATTAGCAGATATTATCGGAATCCATTGGTCGTATCTTCTATCATTAGCTTGTTTTTTATATTTGATATTCTTTTCGATTGTCGTGAAAAAAGTATTAAAAAAACAGAATGTATTGGAATAAGAATAATTTGATGAGCTTTTAATAAAATCGATTATAGAGAGGTTTGTTTTACATCTAAATTTACTATGTAATAAATGAAACAAAAAAAACAACCAATTAAATTGGTTGTT
>JBHBEQ010000133.1:0-5035 GCA_041785575.1 Flavobacterium sp. | reverse complement strand
ATTAAGTGGATTGAAAATAAACTCAATAATCGACCTCGTAAAAGACTTGGATACCTCACGCCAAACGAAAAATTTAAACAAATTATTAATCAGAATTCTGTTGCATTTGCAAGTTGAATTCAGCATTGAATAAACATGAAATTTGGTATAATTAGAGAAGGTAAAATACCTATTGATAAAAGGGCTGTATTTTCTCCAAGTGAGTTAGCTCGATTTAGAGATGCTTATCCTCAAGCAACTTTTAAGGTAGAACCTTCAGAGCACCGAGTTTTTGAAGATGAAGAATATGCAAACTTAGGCTTTGAGGTAACAAGCGATATGTCGGATTGTGACGTGTTGTTAGGTGTTAAAGAGGTTCCGGTAGAGCAGTTGATTGAAGGAAAGACGTATTGTTTTTTTTCTCATACCATCAAAAAACAGCCTCATAATCAAAAATTAATGAAGGCTTGTATAGAGAAAAATATTACCTTAATCGATCACGAAACAATGGTTGATGAAAATGGAAAACGCCTTATTGGTTTTGGAAGATATGCAGGAATTGTGGGGGCTTACAAAACGTTTAGAGGTTTTGGGTTGAAATATGAACTTTATTCTTTGCCTAAAATAAATCGCTCACATAACCAGCAAAAATTAATCGAATTGCTGAAAAAACTTATTTTACCTCCGATAAAAGTAGTGCTTACAGGAAAAGGAAAGGTAGGAATGGGTGCTAGAGAAATGCTTGTTGGTATGAAAATGAAAGAGGTGAGTGTTGAACAATTTTTAAATATGGATTTCGATGTTCCAGTATTTGTTCAAATAGATGTAGAGGATTATTATAAAAGGATTGATGGTTCACAAGGCTCGAGAGACGATTTTAAACAATATCCAGAATTATATGAGTCAGATTTTGGGAAGTTTAGCAAGGTGGCAGATATAGTAATTATGGGGCATTTTTATAAAAATGGTTCTCCTTATATACTTACAAGAGAAATGCTAAACGACCCGTTAAATCAAATCAAAATTGTTGGAGATGTAACTTGTGATGTAGGTGGACCAGTAGCGTGTTCGCTTAGAGTTTCTACAATTGAAGATTCTTTTTATGGATATTATCCTAGAACAAATGAAGAAGTACACGTAGATCATCCAGCGGCTGTAGTTGTAATGGCTGTTGATAATCTTCCGTGTGAATTATCTAATGATTCTACAGATGGTTTTGGAGCTGTATTTTTAGAGAAAATAGTTCCTGCTTTTTTTGATGGAGATAAGGACAATATTCTTGAAAGAGCAACAATATGTAAAAATGAGAAATTAATGCCAAGGTTTCAATATCTCGAAGATTACGCTCAAAAATAAATACTTTTTTCTACTACACTCCTAATAAGAATTTTGATTAAAAAAACACTTTAGGAGTGTTTTTTTGTAGAATTATATTTTTTGAATTACATCAACTAGTTTTTCTGTGAGTTTTTTTCTGCTATAATATTGTAAACCAATAGCATAGCTTTTTAATTTCTTTTCTTTATATAACTTATATAAAACCAAAATTTCATTTTTTAAGTTCTCGTATTCGTCATAAAGAAATGTACGTCCTGAATTGGTTTCTTTTAAAATACGGAACATATCAGCATCTTTAGGACCGATTGCAATTATAGGACGTTCTGCAGCCATATATTCAAAGAGCTTTCCAGGGATGATAGCCTTTTGGTTTGGATGATTGATTTCGATAAGTAATAATACTTGAGAACTCTTTTGTTGTATCAAAGCTTCTTTGTGCGAAATATATCCCACGTGTTCTACATAAGGAGAAAGGTGAAATCTCTCTAGTGTTTCTAATATAGAAGGACTAACCTTTCCGATGAGTTTTAATTTGAAATCTTTTTTAAAATCTTCATTCTCTTTTAATAAATCTCCTAAAACTTGCCACAGTACAACAGGGTTGCGTTCAGATAACAATGAACCTATGTGAGAGATACTAAATGCTTTATCTAAAGGTTTTTGTTCAATATATTCCACATCATAACCATTTGTGATTACCGTAATTGGAACATTGGTTTTCGAAGAAAACTCTTCCTTGGTTGAAAAACTCGTTGTGATTATATGGTCAGCAGTTTGTAAAACACTTTGTTCGAGAGCAAGATGTTTTTTTTGAGAATTTTTCGTTAGTTTTAAGGATTTGTGATATCCTATAGTTGTCCAAGGGTCTCTAAAATCGGCAATCCATTTGATATTACACTTATGTTTTAGTTGCATACCGATGAGGTGTAAACTATGTGGAGGCCCTGTTGTGATTACAACTTCAATTTCGTGTTTTTTTATGTAATCTTCAAGAAATGATACGGAAGGATTTACCCAACCAATACGAGCGTCAGGGATAAAGAAATTTCCTCGAATGAAAAGCAAACATTTTTCAATCCAAGTTTGATTTTTATCATCTTTAATAATTCCTGCACTAATATTTTTTGTCGATTTTTTAGACAATAAAGAAGCAAAACCATAAGGTTCGGTAATTTTGTTTTTTACTTCAATGACATTTGGATGAATATCTTTATGTAGTTCCTTGTCGATTAATGGGTAATTTGGATTTTCAGGAATGTAAACATGAGGTTCGTATCCGAAATCAGGTAGATACTTCGAGAATTTTAACCAACGTTGTACCCCTGGCCCCCCAGCAGGAGGCCAGTAATAGGTTATGATAAGGATTTTATTATTCTTCATGTATTGGTGTTCTTCTTTTTTTGAATAAGACTACAATACCTGCAATTGAAGCTACCAACAAACTGATAAAGCTAATCAAAGCTATTTTGCTACCTTTTTGAATGACTTCAGGTTGAAATTCGAATGTAATTTCGTGCTTACCAGCCGGAATTACAATGGCTCTTAGTGAAAAATCTGTTTCGTAGATATTTGTTTCTCTACCATCGATTAGAGCTTTCCATCCATAAGGATAATAATTTTCAGAAAAAACAGCTAATCCTTCATTAGAATTGTAGGATTGATAAACAAGTTTGTTAGGAAGGTTTTTTACAAGGTTTATTTGAGCTAAACTATCCACAACATATTGTTTTTTGATTTGATTGTTCTTTGAATTAGATTCAAAAATAGCCACCTTTTTAGTATCGATTGTTTTAAGTGCTTCAATGACTTTATCAGCAGAATTTACCGTATTTGTTTCAGAAACGAACCAAGCGTTACCATTGGCATTTTCGTTTAAAAGTGGTTGTTTTTCCCCATTTTCGTTTGTAGTGATGATGTATTTAACGTTGTACATATTAAAAATAGGTTCAACCTGTTTTTCTGCTAATAAATAGTCGTATAATTCTTGAATTTTTTTAGGTTTTGCGGCGTGATATCCCCCAAGAGATTGATGAAAAAAGGATTCTCTTGCACTGTTGAAACCGTTTGATATATTATAAACTCTATAGTAAGTACTATCTTCCAAAATTTGTTGATCTACTAATTCAGACTCAAAAGGTTTTTCTACTTTTTCTTTATCAACAAAACTAGAATTGTTTACATATCTCAAATCGGTTGTTATCAAATCAATAGCAGCAATACATCCTACAATGATTATAGCTACCGAAGATTTTATTTTTTGTAGGTGATATAGATATAAAACAGCAAAAACGATTGCTATAAAAAACAATGTTCGCAAAATATCTTTAGTGTATAAAGTACTTCTGTCGTCTTGAAGAGTTTGTAAAAATTGAGGAACAACTTCACCTAAAAGCATCTGACTTGTAAATTGGTCAGACGGACTCTGGAAGTTTAAAAATGCTTTTGCAATGAAGAGAAATACAATTAATCCGAGAGTAATAATACCGGTGTTTTTTAAGATACTTAGTCGTTCTTGTTTTTCTTTTTTGAAAAATTCATAAACTCCTAAAAATGCAAGGATAGGGAAACATAATTCTGCGATAACCTGAATAGAAGCAACAGCTCTAAACTTGTCGTACAGAGGAAAATATTCTATAAAAATATCCGTTAAGAAGAAATTTTTTCCCCACGATAAGGCTATGGATAAAAGTATTCCAATGAGAAATACATATTTAATTCTTTTTTGTATAGCAAATAATGCCAGAATTGATAAAAATATCACAACAGCACCAATGTATGCAGGAGCTACAACAATAGGCTGTTCGCCCCAATAACCTGGAGCGTTTTTAGAATATTCAGCAGCTTCAAATTGGTTGGCTCCAAGACCTATGAGGAAGTTGTAAAAATTGGAATTATTTCCAAAATCTTCTCTATTACCACCACCCATTATCCTTGAAGAAAACAAGTTGAATGTTTCGAAGATGCCGTAACTGTATTCGGTGATGTATTCTTTGTTTAATGAATGATTGTTTTGTTTAGGGCTACCATCTGGGTTTAATGTAAGAGTGCTTTTTCCTCGGGTACTATATTGACTGTATTCTTTAGTAGCAAGGAGATTTGTTGCATTAGTACCTATTGCAAGAAAAGCAGCTAAAGCCAATATTCCAAAAGACTGTAATAGACTTTTATAATCTTTTTCTTTTAATCTTATAACGATGAAGTAAACCGAAACAATTGCGATGAGAAGTAAGAAATAATACGTCATCTGAAAATGGTTTGCTTGTATCTCCAGTGCTGCAGCAAAGGCAGTAAGTATTCCTCCAACGATATATTTTTTCCTATATACTAGTAAAATACCAGCAAGTAACAATGGTATATAGCCTATAGCGTGAGCTTTTGCGTTATGTCCTGCTCCAATTATTATAATCAGATAGGTGGAAAATGCAAAAGCAAGAGCACCAAAGAAAGCATATAAAGGTTTTATTCGTAACGTGCATAATAAGACGTAAAACCCAATGAGATACAAGAATAAATAATCTGCGGGTCTTGGTAAGAAGCGTATGAAACTATCTAAATTTTTAATATAGTTGTGTGGGTACTTAGCACCTAATTGATAGGTAGGCATACCACCAAAAGCACTATTGTTCCAATAAGATTCTTCATTGTATTCGTTTCTGAAATCCATTTGTTCTTTTGCCATTCCAACATATTGTACAATGTCTCCCTGTAACAGTTGTTT
>JBHBEQ010000132.1:0-2963 GCA_041785575.1 Flavobacterium sp. | reverse complement strand
TCCTAAATTTGCAGATTAAAAATCATATACTATGCAACTTTCAGAACAAGAAATCATTCGTAGAGAGAAGTTGAGCAAACTAAGAGAGCTTGGCATCAATCCTTATCCTGCACATTTATTTCCTGTAAATCACTCTTCTAAGCAAATTAAAGAATTGTTTGAGGAAGGAAAAAAAGTAGTAGTAGCTGGACGATTGATGTCGGTGCGTATTCAAGGAAAAGCTTCGTTTGCTGAAATTCAAGATAGCGAAGGAAGAATACAATTATATATAAATCGCGATGAAATCTGTCCTGATGAAGATAAAACACTCTATAATGAAGTGTTTAAAAAATTAATTGACCTTGGTGATATCATCGGTGTTGAAGGAGAACTTTTTACCACTCAAGTTGGGGAACAAACATTGCGTGTAAAAAACATTTCTTTATTGAGCAAATCACTCCGTCCGTTACCTTTGCCAAAGACAGATGCCGATGGAAAAGTGTTCGATGCTTTTACCGACCCTGAACTGCGCTATCGCATGCGTTATGTAGATTTGATTGTAAATCCGAAAAACAAAGAAATATTTATCAAACGTACAAAGCTATATAGTGCAATGCGTCAATTCTTTAACAATGCTGGATATTTAGAAGTTGAAACTCCTGTATTACAATCTATTCCAGGTGGTGCTGCAGCAAGACCTTTCATTACGCATCACAATGCTCTTGACATTCCTTTGTATCTGAGAATTGCAAATGAATTGTATTTAAAAAGATTGATTGTAGGTGGATTTGATGGCGTATACGAATTTTCGAAAAACTTCCGTAATGAAGGTATGGACAGAACCCATAATCCTGAATTCACCGCTATGGAAATCTATGTTGCTTATAAAGATTACAACTGGATGATGGATTTTACTGAAAGATTATTAGAGCATTGTGCTATAGCTGTAAATGGTACAACAAAAGCTACTTTCGGTGAACACGAAATCGACTTCAAAGCCCCATACAAACGCGTGTCAATGACCGAAGCTATCAAAGAATTTACAGGTTTTGATATCACAGGGAAATCGGAAGATGAAATAAGACAAGCTGCAAAAGATATGGGCATCGCTGTTGATGATACTATGGGTAAAGGAAAACTTATCGATGAAATCTTTGGAGAAAAATGTGAAGGAAATTACATCCAACCGACATTTATTACGGATTATCCAAAAGAAATGTCTCCATTGACAAAAACACATAGAGATTTTCCTGAACTTACTGAACGTTTTGAATTAATGATTTGTGGAAAAGAAGTTGCGAATGCTTATTCAGAACTTAACGACCCTATAGATCAAAAAGAACGTTTTGAAGAACAATTAAAACTCTCTGAAAAAGGAGACGATGAAGCAATGTTTATCGACCAAGACTTCTTACGCGCTTTAGAGTATGGCATGCCTCCTACTTCTGGATTGGGTATCGGTATCGATCGCTTGATTATGTTTTTAACAAACAACGCTTCAATACAAGAAGTATTGTTTTTCCCTCAAATGCGTCCGGAAAAAAAGGCTCCGAGTGTTGAACTTACCGACGAAGAGAAAAATATTATTTCCCTTTTAGAGAAAAACGAAAATAAAATGGAAATTAACGAATTAAAATCTTCAACTGCTCTAAGTGGTAAGAAATGGGACAAAGCAATGAAATCATTATCAAGTCACCAACTTATTCGAGTGGTAACGGAAAACGACGTAAAATTCGTTGAATATATCTTAGAATAACAAAAAAAAGGTTGTCGTAAAAGACAACCTTTCTTTTGCTTTAATTGAATCAATAGATTTAAAACGATGTGGAATATTACACATAATATGTTTTCTATTTATTGAAACTTCTCTACTTGCAACTTCCCAATTAATGGACTTTAATTTATCATTCCAGATAAAACACCTTGGTTAAGCAAAAACTTTTCTATTAAAAAGTAGTATTAAACCTACACCTACAGAAATTGCCACATCCGCTACATTGAATATAGCATTAAAAAAAGTAAAATAATTTCCTCCTACAAATGGTATCCACTCTGGCAAATAACCTTTCCAAATTGGAAAATAAAACATATCTACTACCTTTCCGTGAAACCAAGTTCCGTATGGTTGTTCTGCAAAAATAGATGCCACTTGATAACGGGTGCTA
This sequence comes from Flavobacterium sp., assembly GCA_041785575.1. Classification (GTDB taxonomy): domain Bacteria; phylum Bacteroidota; class Bacteroidia; order Flavobacteriales; family Flavobacteriaceae; genus Flavobacterium. The sequence continues at coordinate 819 of JBHBEQ010000132.1, read as the reverse complement.
TTGTCAAAAACAACTCCATAAAACACCGAATCTATAATATTTCCTAAAGCTCCTGATAAAATAAGAGCAATAGCCCATATAAGCGACGTTTTCCCTTTTTTCTTTATACTTTCATTCAACCAATAAACAATTCCACCTACCGCACAAATTCTGAATAGAGTAAGTACGAGTTTACCATAGTTCCCAGGCAATTCTACTCCCCACGCCATTCCATCATTTTCGATGAAATGAATGCGAAACCAATCAAAAACAACAACCTCTTCTCCTAAAGCAAAATTTGTTTTGATATATATCTTTGAAACCTGATCAATTACTAAAACTACAAAAGCGATTAATAATGCTTTATTTAATGACATAACGAATAAATATTTACGGCAAAAGTAACAAGTTTTTTTTACATAAAAAAGAAACTCTCTTCAGCTGTTACGCTGAAGAGAGCTTCTTTTCTAATATTTTATTTAGTTATTTTACCTCTCTGTTTAAATACACATATCCTGTATATTCACTTACTGAAGTTTGTACTTTATAGAAATACGTACCGTCAGGAAGTTTATTTCCGGCTTTATCTTGTCCTACCCATTGATTGGTATATCCTGCACCATAACTATAAACTTCTGTACCGTATCTATTGTAAATAGATACTTTTGTCGCGTGAAAAGTAGTTAAATCAAATGAATCATTTAGCCCATCCCCGTTTGGCGATATTCCTTTTTGAATTTGACATTTCACCACTTCAATCGTTTGTTTGTACGAACTCACACATCCGTCTTCACTTACAGAATTTATATAAATCTCATGGATTCCAGAGGCTGTCAATGA
>JBHBEQ010000131.1:0-3184 GCA_041785575.1 Flavobacterium sp. | reverse complement strand
CATTTAACAATATCCCTTTCGAAATCGACTATAAAGATTTTATCATGGGAGCACACGAAACATTCGTTCAAGATGCAAAAGGAAAATGGTTCCTTAAACTCGGAGAATCTTCAGAAGGTGAAAGACACGACCACTATATTGAAGAAGGTACAGTGGAAATGATTCACAACGTACTTTATGCCTTCAATCAACCTACTCAAGGAGCTATTAATTTTACGATGAGAGACGGACAAATGTATATCCAATCGCCTTTTGACGGAAATTATCTTGTAATGGCTACCCAACAAAATGGAACAATTCCTGCTAATGTTGAACAACCTCTTAACTATCGTTCAATGTACAATTTCCAAGGAATTCAATTCGTTACAGATACTCCAGAACGCGGTAAAAAAGCTTTAGTCTCTACAAACGATTTCAAAGACACTAAAAACCCAGATGCTTTGGTTCTTTCCGTAAAATCACAAGGCAAGGAAGAAATCGTTACTTTAAAAGGTTCAAAGGGAGCTATGGGACAACCACAATCTGTAAAAGTAGGTGATTTAGAATTTACATTAATGTATGGTTCTAAAACATACGAAACTCCTTTCCAAATTAAACTCAATGATTTTATTGCTGACAAACATCCTGGAACCATGAACAGTTACAAATCCTTTGAAAGTAAAGTAACTGTAATTGACGGTAAGGATAGTTTCGACGCAAGAATATATATGAATAATGTACTCGACTACAAAGGATATCGCTTTTTCCAAGCGCAATTCGACCCTGATGAAAAAGGAACTATTCTATCTGTAAACCACGATTTTATCGGTACTTGGACAACCTATATCGGATATACCCTACTTTATATTGGTCTAATCGGAATACTTTTTACTAAAGGAACTCGATTTACCGAATTAAAAAAGAAATTAGACAACGTGAAAAAGAAAAAATCTCTACTAAGTCTATTGTTGTTTCTATTTACTTCAATAACATTTGCTCAACACAACCACGAGCACGAAAACCATAATGGACACAACCACAACCAGCAACAAAACCAATCGGCTATACATCACAAACCAAGTGAAAAAGAAGTATTAGAAGCTATTGACAAAATAAAAATTGATGCAAAACACGCAGAAAAATTTGGTAGCTTAGTAATTCAGGATGCCAGCGGACGTATGAAACCGCTCAATACTTTTACTTCGGAACTACTGAGAAAAGTAAGCCAAGAAGAAACATTCAACAAACTAAATAGCGACCAAGTGTTCTTATCCATGCGAATGTTTCCTCAAGTGTGGCACCACGCTCCTATCATCAAACTTAAAAGAGGAAACGATAGTTTGAGAAGTACTTTAGGTTTGCCAAAAGATGCCGAATACGCTTCTTTTATGGATTTTATTGAACCAAATGGTGCGTATAAACTCACAGAAATTTTAGATGTAGCCAATCACAAAGCTGTAAAAAATCAATTCGATAAAGATTTTATTGAAATTGACAAACGCGTAATTTTGATGAGTCAGGCTTTAATGGGAAGTATAATGAAAATTTTCCCTGTGCCAAACGACAAAACCAATAAGTGGATATCTACTCTCGAATTGATGGAAATGGACTCTACTGCTTTAGATTCGGAAACAAGAAATTTTATCAAAAATATCTTACCATATTACTATGAGTCATTATTAGAAGCATCAAAAACAAACAACTACCAAAATGCGGATAACATTCTAGAATCTCTTTCTGCTTATCAAAACAAATACGGCTATGAAGTAATTCCGTCTAAAGATCAAATCAAAGCAGAAATTTTATACAACAAAGGCGATGTATTCAAACGATTATTTTCGTGGTATATTTATGCTTCCGTATTATTTTTCATCGTTTGCATCGTTAGGATTTTTAAAGATTCTGAATTTGTAAAAATGCTAACCTATTCATTGACCAATGTCATTATTGCATTTTTCTTATTACACACTCTTGGTCTTATTGCAAGATGGTATGTATCCGGACACGCTCCTTGGTCAGATGCGTATGAATCTATGATATACGTTGGCTGGGCTACGATGCTTTTCGGATTGATATTTGGTAGAAAATCCGAACTTACCATTGCTTCTACAGCCTTTGTTACAGGAATGATTTTGATGATTGCACATTGGAATTGGATGGACCCTAATATCGCAAATCTACAACCTGTTTTAGACTCTTATTGGTTGATGATTCACGTATCTATCATTGTAGGAAGTTACGGACCTTTTGCTTTGGGTATGATTTTAGGTATTGTAGCTTTAATCTTAATGATTTTTACTACAAACAACAATAAATCTAAGATGGATTTACATATCAAAGAAATCACCTATATCAACGAAATGGCTTTAACAATCGGATTGGTAATGCTTACTATTGGTAACTTTTTAGGAGGACAATGGGCTAATGAAAGTTGGGGACGTTACTGGGGGTGGGACCCTAAAGAAACATGGGCTTTGGTATCTATTATGGTTTATGCCTTTGTTATCCACATGAGATTTGTCCCTGCTCTAAGAGGAAGTTGGATTTACAACGTTTGTTCGGTTTTTGCCTTCTATGCTATATTAATGACCTATTTCGGGGTGAATTTCTACCTAAGTGGATTGCATTCTTATGCAAAAGGCGATCAAGTGGTAACTCCTAATTTCATTTGGTGGTCTGTAGGAATTGTTTCTACCATTTCGGCAATTGCCTATGTAAAATATAAAAACCATTTAAAAAAATAAATTCTCCTATTTTACACATATAAAAATTAAAAAGATGCTGAAAGTTTTAATTTTCAGCATCTTTTTTTATAATGTATTTTGCTCCTTTCGTTTATGATTTTAAACCTAAATTACACCAACCCCTTCGACTCCGATCAGGGACACATACACTCTGTTAGGCAGAGCGATGTCGAAGCCTAAATACAGTACAAATTTTCAAGGAATAAATGAAAAAATACATGGGCGTATCGCATACATCCTCTGTTTATTTTGTAGGAAAAGCTCCTACACTTGGGGGAAAGGCTCCTACACTTGGGAGAAAAGCTCCTACACTTGGGAGAAAAGCTCCTACACTTGGAAGAAAAGCTCCTACACTTGGAGGAAAAGCTCCTACACTTGGAGGAAAAGCTCCTACACTTGGAGGAAAGGCTCCTACACTTGGAGGAAAAGCTCCTACACTTGGAGGAAAAGCTCCTACACTT
>JBHBEQ010000130.1:0-4630 GCA_041785575.1 Flavobacterium sp. | reverse complement strand
TCAATCAAACGAAACAAACAAAATTGAAAGCATCTCTGAAATCATTGATGTCAAAAAAGGAGATATACTAGTCAACATTCAATCAAAAACCGATTATCCAAATTACTTCTATAGAAATATCAAGAAAAAAGGATTAAAACAAATTACATTCAACAAAAATCCTTTTGAAAGTATAAAAAACGTTCATAAAGAAGTAATCAAATACAAAAGAAAAGACGGTGTAGAACTCTCTGGTACTCTATACCTACCAGCAGGATTCGACAGAAAAAATCCAAAGGAAAAACTTCCTTTATTAATATGGGCGTATCCTGCAGAATATAAAGACAAAAACAGTGCAGGACAATCTACTGCAAACCCTAACGAGTTTACATTCCCTCATTACGGATCGTTTGTATATTGGGCTTCAAAAGGATATGCTGTATTAGACGATGCCGCTTTTCCTATCATCGGAGAAGGTTCAAAAGAACCAAACGATACTTTTATCGAACAATTAACTCTCAATGCCGAAGCCGCTATCGATGCAGTAGATAAACTAGGATATATAGACAGAAATAGAGTTGGTGTCGGAGGACATTCTTACGGGGCTTTTATGACAGCAAATTTACTTTCGCATACTAATTTGTTTGCCTGCGGAATTGCTCGTTCTGGAGCTTATAACAGAACACTTACTCCTTTTGGTTTCCAAAGTGAACAACGAAACTACTGGGAAGCCCAAGACGTGTATAATAACATGTCGCCATTTATGAATGCTGAAAAAATGAAAACACCTATGCTACTCGTACACGGTGAATCAGACAATAACCCTGGAACGTTTACTTTACAAACCGAACGCTATTTTCAAGCATTAAAAGGATTAGGGGCTCCTGTAAGAATGGTAATCTTACCAAAAGAAAGTCACAGTTATGTTGCAAAAGAAAATATCTTACACCTTCTTTGGGAACAAGAACAATTCCTAGACCAACATTTAAAAAAATAATGATTAAGCTGTCCTATTAACGGACAGCTTTTTTTATAGGGTAACCTTTCAAGAAATCGTCTATTTTTCAAACGAATATGAATATAAAAACTAATTTCTAATATAAATTTATAACCATCATTTTAACCAGCATAAAATGGTCAAATATATTTTTTATGTAAAATATTCTTAAATAATTGTAAAAAAACATTATTTTTGGAACCATTTTAAAATTTAGAATAGAATTTATGAAAAGAGTTTTATCTACATCTTTTGCTTTAGCATTTGTTTTAACCTCAAATGCACAAATTGCAAATGATTCTTTAGTTATTGAAGAAGTAGTTATTCAAAGTAACCGTATTCAAATTCCCGTTAATCAATCGAGCAGAAATATTTCGATTATTACCAAAGAACAAATACAAAAATCTCCAGGACGTTCGTTAAATGAAATTTTAACGTACACTTCAGGAGTAGATGTACGTCAAAGAGGGCCTTTTGGTACGCAAACAGATATCAGTGTTGATGGAGGTAGTTTCGAACAAACATTGATTTTATTAAACGGTTTTAAAATCACTGACCAACAAACAGCTCACAACAGTATGAATCTTCCTGTACCTGTTGATGCTATCGAACGCATCGAAATTCTAAAAGGTGCGGCGGCTCGTATTTATGGTGTAAATGCATTGACTGGAGCTATTAATATCGTAACTAAAAATCCAAAAGAAGACCATTTATTTGCACATGCTTTCTTGGGGTCTAATTTCAAAAAAGACGAAGAACGCGGTGAAATATACAACGGACGTGGGGTTCAACTTGGTGGAAGCATTGCCACAGACACTCATTCACACCAACTTTATGGTTCGCACGAATCTGGAACTGGTTACCGTTACAACACAGCTTATAGAAACAACAGATTGTTTTATCAAGGACGTATCGAAGCAGACAAAAACAATCACATCGAAGCAATGGCTGGATGGGTTCGCAGTAGCTTTGGAGCCAACGGATTTTATGCTGCTCCAGGGGATGTAGAATCGGAAGAAATTGTAAATACAACCATTGTAGGGGCGCGCTCTAATCATAAATTAAGCGACAAATTTACTCTTGTTCCTCAATTTACTTATAGATACAATACTGATGATTATAGATACTTGAGAAATGATTTATCAAGATTTAGAAGTCAGCATAAAACCAATTCATTTATTGGAGAAATTAGCGGTAGATACAATGTGTCTTACGGACAATTCGGTTTCGGAATTGAAGGTCGTTTTGATAAAATTCGCTCATCGAATATCGGAGAACACAAACGCAACAATACTGGTGCTTATGCAGAGTTTAGAACTCGTGAAATCAAACGTTTTGACATCACTGTTGGAGCTTACCTAAACAACAACTCTGTTTATGGTTGGCAAATATTCCCAGGACTTGATGTAAATTATGAAGTAAGTGATAACTTTAAAGTTTTATTCAACACTGGTTCTGGTCAAAGAATACCTTCGTTTACCGATTTATATCTTAGCCAACCTAGAAATATCGGAAATCCTAATTTAGTTACAGAAAATGCTTACCAAACAGAAATAGGATTTAAATACCACAAAAACAATTGGAATTTCAAAGCAATTGCTTTCCACAGAAATATCAAAGATTTCATCGATTGGACACGTGTTTCTACAGACGAACCTTATGTTGCAAACAACGTTGGGGATGTAAAAACTTTGGGGATCAATACAGGTATTGACTTCAGAAAAGACCAGTGGAATATTGGATTACACTATACATACCTAAGCCCTAAATTCACAGAAGACCAAAACATTATTTATAAATACAAAATCCAAAGTCTAAAACACCAATTGGTAAATACCATTGCGTACAGTTGTGGAGCATTTGACTTTACAATTGCAAATAGATACCAACAACGCCTTACACAAAGCGATTACTATCTTTTAGATGCACGCGTTGGATATACCAATAACAAAGTAATGTATTACTTAGACGCACAAAACCTAACAGACAAAACATATATCGAAGAAGGAGCTGTTCCAATGCCAGGACGTTGGTTTACTGTCGGTATAAAATTTAATTATTAATATCTCTAAAAGCTGTTTTTCCGGAAACAGCTTTTTTTACGCCTTTTTTTGAACTCAAATTCTGAAATAAAAAACTGAAAGGTTTCTCTTTTAAATAAGCCTTCGACTTCGCTCAGGCTGACAACTCGAAGTTATTTTAATCTCAATTTCACACTAAAAGGACACATACTGTCAGCCTGAGCGGAGTCGAAGGCTACTGCGTAATCAGGGTAAAAAACAAGAAATAAAAACAAAATTTCGCAGTGGAGTTAAACGTATGCAATACACCTATATGTGTGATGATGTTTGCTGATACGGATTTTTTGATTGTTTTTTCAAACGGCTACTTTTGATATTATTTCGAAAGCCTGTATCTTTACCATCTGATTAATAGAAGTAAAATGAAAGATAAAGTAACACATTTTCTCGCTGCTTTTTTTGTATATGGATTGTCTATGTTTGCAATTACTTATATGATTCAAAATGAAATTAATTGGACAAATAGCATTCTTTTTGGTACATTAATGGCACTTGCAGATGTATTGTTTTTAAAAAAATTAAGAGATAAAAAACAACAATAAATTATGGATATTAAAAACGCTCAATTAGAAGTAGATCATTGGATAAAAGAACACGGAGTGCGTTATTTCAACGAACTTACAAATATGGCTCAACTTACAGAAGAAGTTGGTGAAGTAGCTCGTATTATTGCCCGTAGATACGGCGAACAATCGGAAAAAGAAAGTGATAAAAACAAAGATTTAGGTGAAGAATTAGCAGATGTGGTGTTTGTAGTATTGTGTTTGGCAAACCAAACAGGTGTTGACTTACAAGCTGCTTTTGACAAAAAAATGGCACTTAAAACGAAAAGAGATCACGAACGTCATCACAACAACGAAAAATTAAAATAGTGTTTTATGGATGTATTACTTGAAGCAAAAAATCTAAAAATCAACCGCGACATTGTGATTTCAGGCTCTAAATCTGAAACCAATAGATTGCGTTTGCTTCAAGTATTGTATCCTGAATTGCACATTGAAAACTCTTCGGATTCCGACGACAGCCGAATTATGCTAGAATGTATTCAAAGTAATTCTAGCGTAAAAGATGTACATCACGCAGGTACGGCTATGCGATTTCTTACAGCATATTTTGCAATGCAAGAACATCAAGAAGTGATACTTACTGGCTCTCAACGGATGCAACAACGCCCTATTCATATACTGGTAGATGCCTTGAGGAATCTAGGTGCCGAAATCTTATATCAAAAAAAAGAAGGATATCCGCCTTTAGTTATCAAAGGAAAAAAACTTCAGTCTAAGAAAATTTCTATTCCTGCCAATATCAGTAGTCAATACATTTCTGCATTATTACTCATTGCTCCAAAATTAGAAAACGGTCTGCAATTGGAACTTATTGAAGAATGTACGTCATTGCCCTACATAAAAATGACCTTAGCATTGTTGCATAAAATAGGTGTAAAAACATCTTTTATAAACAATACAATTACTGTTTTTTCGCAACCTCTTATTCCACCTCAAAGCATCACAGTTGAATCAGACTGGTCTTCCGCATCATATTTCTATGAATTAATCGCTTTTTCAGATATAGG
>JBHBEQ010000129.1:0-5761 GCA_041785575.1 Flavobacterium sp. | reverse complement strand
TAATATTCCAATTGTTTCTGGGACAACTGGTTGGCTTGAAAGATTTCAAGAAATGGTTGAATTGACTAATGATAAAAATGGAGCGTTTTTATATGGTTCTAATTTTAGTGTGGGAGTGAATTTGTTTTTTAACTTAAACGAATATTTGTCTAAACTGATGAATCAACACAGTGAATATAAGGTTAGTATGACAGAAATTCACCATACACAAAAACTTGATGCTCCAAGTGGTACGGCAATTTCTTTGGCAAACGATATAATTAAAAATTCTGAATATCAAGGGTGGGTACTTGAAAACCCAACTCAAAATGAAATTGGTATAGAAGCCTTGAGGATTGAAAATGTTCCTGGAACTCACAGTGTTTACTACCGTTCAGAAATTGATGAAATTGAAATAAAACATACAGCCTTTTCACGTAAAGGATTTGCTTTTGGAGCAGTTATTGCAGCAGAGTGGATTATTGGAAAAAAAGGTGTTTTTAGTATGAAAGATGTACTAAATTTAGGTAAATAATAACAAGAATAAATTTATATAAAATGACTCTTACTCAATGGTTTTTATTTTTTCTGGCAGTACAATTGATTCACTTTGCCGGAACTTGGAAATTATATATCAAAGCTGGTCGTAAAGCGTGGGAAGCAGCAGTTCCTGTGTATAACGCTGTAGTTTTGATGAAAATAATCAATCGTCCTTGGTGGTGGACTATACTTTTGTTTATTCCGATTGTAAATTTAATTATGTTTCCCGTAGTTTGGGTTGAAACATTGAGAAGTTTTGGAAAAAACAGCACTTTAGACACTATTTTAGGAGTTGTAACTTTAGGTTTTTACATATTGTTTATCAATTATACTCAAGCAGATAAATTAGTGCATATTGCCAATAGAAGTTTAAAACCTAAAACGGAGGCAGGAGAAACACTTAGTTCTACTTTGTTTGCAGTAGTTGTAGCAACAATTATTCATACATATTTCCTTCAACCTTTTACTATTCCAACATCTTCGTTGGAAAAAACATTATTAGTTGGAGATTTTTTGTTTGTAAGTAAAGTAAATTATGGAGCTCGTACGCCACAGACGGCAATCGCGTTGCCAATGGTTCATGATACTATTCCTTTTATAAACACAAAATCATATACAAATTTTCCTCAATTGCCAAGTTTTAGATTTCCAGGTTTTGAGAAACCTAAACATAATGATATTGTAGTTTTTAACTGGCCAATTGATACAGTGTACTCATTTTTCGACCGTTCTAATAGAAGGGTTGACAAACCTTTAGATAAAAAATCTAACTATGTAAAGAGAACGGTTGGAACGCCTGGTGATGTTTTTGAAATTAAAGATGGGATTATTTTTGTTAACAATAAAAAACTAGATTTAGGAGATCGTGCAAAAATAGAATATTCATATACTGTAGAAACAGATGGTACTTCTTTAGACCCTATGTTTATATTTAATGAATTACAGTCAACCGATGGCGTTCATCAAATTGGTGCAAAAACTTTTTTATTTAGAGCTTTGACAGAGGAAGCAGCCGAGAAACTTAGACAACAACCAAATATTGTAAAAGTAGAACGCAACATTTCTAAAGATACTGAATTGTATGATAATAAATTGGCAATTTTCCCTCACAACCAACCTAGTTGGAATATGGATAATTTAGGGCCGATTAAAATTCCTGCAAAAGGAGATGTTGTACAACTCACTAAAGAATCGTTGCCTTTGTATGAAATGATTATCAAAGATTACGAACACAATAGTTTAGAAGTAAAAGGAGATAAAATTTTTATCAATGGTGCTCCTGCAACAACATATACAATCCAACAAGATTACTACTACATGATGGGGGATAATCGACACAATTCGCAAGATAGTCGTTATTGGGGATTTGTTCCGGAAGATCACCTTGTAGGTAAACCAATTTTTATTTGGATGAGTTTAGATCCAAATATTCCAATGAATAAATTGATTGACAAAGTACGTTGGGATAGATTGTTTACAACAGTTCACGGAACTGGAAAACCGCATTCTTTCTTTATCTATTTTGTGATTGTATTAGTAGGATGGGGGGTATATTCTTTTGTTAAATGGAGAAAAAATAGAAAATCTTGGTAATCCGATGAAAATTCTTATACATCCTAATTATTTTCCGTCGATTAGTCATTTTGTTGCAATGGTTCAGGCAGAAGAAATTATTTTTGAAAATGAAGACAATTTTCAAAAACAAACTAACCGCAATAGAATGTATATTCACAGTGCCAACGGTATACAATTATTGAATGTTCCTGTAAAACATTCAAAAGAGGTTTTACATCAAAAATTTAAAGATATCCGAATTGAAAATGCTTTTGATTGGCAAAAACAACATTTTAAATCACTAGAAGCTGCTTATAGAACATCTCCTTTTTTCGAGTATTTTGAAGATGATATTCGTCCGATATTTGGAAAGAAACACGAATTTATGATGGATTTGAATTATGAGATTTACGACGTTTTATGGAGTTGTTTAGGGATTAATTTGCCATTTGTGAAAACAGACGAATATCATAAAGTTTGTCCGGAAGATATAACAGACTTGAGAGTTCTAACAAATGGTAAGAAAGATATTCAAGTTTTTGAACCATATACCCAAGTATTTGAAGATAAAAATGGTTTTATAAATAATTTAAGTATACTCGATTTGTTGTTTAATGAGGGGAGATATGCTATAGATTATCTAAAAAAGCAACAAATAGTTTTGTAAGAATTAAAGTAACCGTTTCGATAACTATAATTGAGACGGTTATTTTTTTGGAAAAAGACTGTGATTGGATACGGATACTAAATATTCGATATTTTTTAGTTGCTTCATAACAATGTGTAATACGTCCTACGTCCATAATTAATCATAGTAAATAAAAAACCGCCTCGAAATAGAGACGGTTATTTTATGTTTTGTTGATATTAGAAACAGTATTTATTTTCTGTTACTACTTTTTCTGCAATTAGCTCTTTTAAAGCAATTACATTTGGCATATTTTCATATTTAGTAAATCTTCGTAATCCCATAAGCATCATACGTTGTTCGTCGCCTTCAGCAAATGAAATTATTCCTTCTTTACCTTTGCTAAATACAATATCAGTAGCTTGGTATAAATATAATTTTGCCATTGCAATTTGTACTTCTGCTTGTGCTTCGCCAATTTTTGATACAAGTTTTTCTGTACGTAGAATTCCCGACTCTGCCATGTATATTTCAATCATTATGTCGGCTGCACAAAGCAACAATTGTTGGTGTTGTTCGATTTCAGTTCCGTACTTTTGAATAGCAGCTCCAGCAACCATCAAAAATGCTTTTTTAAGTTTAGCAAGAACAGCTTTTTCTTCTGTAAATAATTCACTGAAATCAGGAACGTTAAAATCAGGAATACCCATTAATTCTTCAGCAACACTCATCGCCGGACCTAATAAATCTACATGTCCTTTCATGGCTTTTTTAATAAGCATTCCAACAGTAAGCATGCGATTGATTTCGTTTGTTCCTTCGTAAATACGTGAAATACGAGCATCTCTCCACGCTGCTTCCATTGGCGTGTCTTCAGAGAATCCCATACCACCAAAAATCTGGATACCTTCATCTGTACAATGTTGTACATCTTCAGATACGGCAACCTTCAATATACTACATTCTATTGCAAATTCTTCAACTCCTTTTAGCTCTGCTTCTTGATGAGAATTGCCATCTTGTAAACGACTTTCTATTCTGTGTTGAATATCTCCTGCAGCACGATATGAAGCTGATTCTCCAATATAAGCGTTAGTTGCTAATTGAGCTATTTTAGAACGAATTGCACCAAATTGAGCTATTTTAGTATTGAATTGTATGCGTTCGTTAGCGTAGTTCACCGATTGTGTAATAAGTCTTCTTTGTGAATCTAAACAAGCAGCAGCTAGTTTGATGCGTCCGATGTTTAAGGCATTCATTGCGATTTTAAAACCTTCACCACGATTACCTAACATGTTTTCTACTGGTACTAAAGTATCGTTGAAAAACACTTGACGTGTGCTACTTGCACGTATTCCCAACTTGTGCTCTTCTTCTCCAAGAGTAATTCCATTTGGATTTTGAGGATCGTATTCTACAATGAAACCAGTTATATTTTTATCGTTTTCTATACGTGCAAATACAATCATAAGATTACAGAATCCAGCATTGGAAATCCACATCTTTTGCCCATTGATTTTGTAGTGTTTGCCGTCTGCAGTTAATTCTGCTTTAGTTTTTCCAGAGTTAGCATCTGAACCAGCTCCTGGTTCTGTAAGACAATAAGAACCAAACCATTCGCCTGAAGCTAGTTTTGGAATATATTTCTTTTTTTGTTCTTCATTTCCATAAAGAGTAATTGGCATAGTACCAATACCTGTGTGTGCACCAAAAGCTGTAGAAAAAGAGCCTGTAGCTCCTGATATGTAATCACACGTAAGCATTGTAGAAACAAATCCCATTCCTAAACCTCCATAAGCTTCAGGGACTGCAACTCCCAAAAAGCCTAGCTCACCTGCTTTTTTCATACATTCGTGAGTGAAGTCATAGTCCTTTCTTTCAAAACGGTCTTTGTTTGGCCAAATCTCTCTGTCAATAAATTCTTTTACAGAATCACGCATCATAATTTGTTCTTCTGTAAAATCTTCTGGTGTAAAAACTTGTTGAAAAGGTGTCTCTTTTATTAAAAATTGACCACCACGGGTTCTATCATTTGTCATTTTAAATTTATTTAGTGTTGTATACTTAGTAAATATAGGATTTTTTTTTACTCGCTACGAAGTTTAGTCGGATTTTAACAAAAAAGCAACATACTTCATAAGTATGTTGCTCGATGTATTAAGCTTTGCTTTTTTGTTCGTTGTTAAAATATATTTTATAAAAATACATTTGTTTTTCAGGGCAAAAGTCCTTTTCTATGTATTTATCTACAGATTCAGGATTGATGAAATCAAATTTAATCTGTACGTTAGTATCAAGTTCAATAACATTTCTGATTTTTCGTCTTGCGTCACTTACCGCTTTGTTTGCAATAGGAAAACTTGAAACGTCTTCTATAGAGTAGTGTTCGCCTCGATCTACTTTATAACTTTTAAATTCGGCTTGTAAATCTGGGTTTTCTAATACTTCATTTAAGAAATTAGTTTCTTCAAATTCATCATTTTTTGCAAAATAGTTTACCGAACGGTTCATGAATAATACTTCTTCTTTTTTGTCTTCAGCTGGTAATACTACTTCTTTTGCAAAGTCTTGAACAAATTGAAGGTATTTTTTTGTCATAAAGTTTTCATCTTGAAAAGCATCTACCGACAAGAAATACTCGAGCCAATAACGTGCATCGTATCGATTGCTGTCAATAGTAAGAATTTTATATCCTTCTTCTTTTTCATAATTCAATATTAAACAGCCTTTATCTAATTTGTTTAAGTTTACACCTTGTTGTAAAATCATTTCAAGATTAGATTCGCTCTCTTTAAATTGGAGGAAATCTGTTTTTAATTCACTTTTAAAAATTCCTATTGCATCTACAGGATTGTTGTCAACTGTAAGATGGGTAAGGTAAGTTACATACACCTCACCACTTTTTATGTGTGGATGGTTTGACTGTTCGAAAAGATGTTCTGCAATTTTCTTAGAAACATTGTGAATTTCACTAGGATTATTGAATATTTCTGTTGCAAAGTTATACATTTCATTAAATTCTAAATCCACATCATGAGCAAATTGGTAGTAATTTTCTTC
>JBHBEQ010000128.1:0-9406 GCA_041785575.1 Flavobacterium sp. | reverse complement strand
TATAGATGATGACCCTAAAACAGCCGAAGTAATGTCTAAAATTCTTTTACTTTCTAAGGATAAAGATATTAAAGACCCTACAATACTCAGCCAAATTAAAGAAACAAAAGTACAATAGTTCACCATTGACCACCAAAGGCTATCCGAAGAAGATAGCCTTTGGTGATTGTGTAATTTCGGAAAAGGTTAAATGATAATCCGAGAAAAAATATATAGAAAGTTTTTACGATTTGATATTTTAAAGAGATTTTATTGAAAGAAAAGAGTTTTCCAAATAATTTGTTTGCAAAAGTTTTAGTTTATTGTAAAAATTGAATTAATGAATTTTGTTTGTTTTTTTAAACCTCATAAAAAAAACAGCAGCTTAAAAAATAAACTGCTGTTTTTTCTATTAATCTAACAAAAATACAAACCTATCTTCTAAATTTTACAAATAGTTGAAAAGATAACTTTTGTTTTAATTATGTAATTACACGTGTAATGCTCTGTTTTCTGTTGCTGCAAGAGCTGCTTCTTTTACAGCTTCAGCAAAAGTTGGGTGAGCGTGAGACATACGGCATAAATCTTCTGCTGATGCTCTATATTCCATTGCTACAACAGCTTCAGCGATTAAATCTGCAACACGTGCTCCAACCATATGGATTCCTAAAATCTCGTCTGTGTTTTTATCAGCAAGGATTTTTACAAAACCATCAAGATCTCCACTTGCTCTTGCTCTACCTAAAGCTCTATAAGGGAATTGTCCTACTTTATATTCTTTGTTTTCAGCTTTTAATTGTTCTTCTGTTTTACCTACAGCCGCAACTTCTGGCCAAGTATAAACAACACCAGGTATTAAGTTGTAGTCGATGTGAGGTTTTTGACCAGCTAATTGTTCTGCAACTAAAACACCTTCTTCCTCAGCTTTGTGAGCTAACATAGCACCTCTTACTACGTCTCCGATAGCATAGATATTTGGAGCTGTAGTTTGTAAATGGTCATTAACTTCTACTTGACCTCTTTCTGTGAGTTTTACTCCTGCTTTTTCAGCATTTAAACCTTCTGTATACGGACGTCTTCCTACAGCTACAAGTGCATAATCACTTTCTAAAGTAATGATTTCGCCTTTTGTATTTTCTGCTTCTACGATTACAACATCTCCATTGCGTTCAACTTTTTGTACTTTGTGAGAAGTGTAGAATTTCATTCCTTGTTTTTTCAGAACTTTTGTCAATTCTTTAGAAACAGCTCCATCCATAGTTGGTAAAATTCTATCAGCAAATTCTACAACAGATACTTGAGCACCAAGTCTTAAATATACTTGTCCTAATTCAAGTCCAATAACACCACCACCGATAATTACCAAGTGCTTAGGAACTTCTTTAAGTTTTAATGCTTCTGTAGAAGTGATGATACGTTCTTTGTCTATTGTGATAAAAGGAAGGGTAGAAGGTTTAGACCCAGTTGCAATAATCGTGTTTTTAGCTTCGATTACTTCGTGAGTTCCATCCTTTTTAGTTATTTTGATAGAAGTAGCAGATTCAAACGAACCTACACCTTCAAAGACAGTGATTTTATTTTTGTCCATTAAAAATTTGACACCTGCACATGTTTGATCTACAACAGATTGTTTGCGTTCAATCATTTTTTGTAAATCAAATTTTACATCACCTACTTCAATTCCGTGTTCTGCAAAGTGTGCAATTTCTTCTACGTGGTGAGAGGATGCTAATAAAGCTTTAGAAGGAATACATCCAACATTCAAGCAAGTTCCCCCAAGAGTGGAATATTTTTCTACGATAGCTGTGTTTAGTCCTAATTGAGCGCAACGGATGGCTGCTACATAACCTCCAGGCCCTGATCCGATAACAACTACATCAAATGAGTTCATATTTTATATTTTTTTGTATTTAAAAATTAAACTTTACAAAGTTAGTACATTATTTTGATGTGCAAACCAAATTTTTTACTTAATTCCTCTATAAAAGATATAACATATTCAAAGCGCTTAAAGATTTGCTATGTATCCTTTATATAGTTTTTATATAGATTCCGAGCGATTCGGAATGTGTTTTGAAGCAAATTCGTTAGGTGTTTCTACTATTTTATATGCATCTACAATAAGTTTTACCAATCGATGTCTTACAATGTCTTTACCATCAAGGTAGAGCATTCCAATACCTTCTATATTTGCCAAAATGTTTAATGCTTCTTTTAGTCCAGAATTTACCTTTCGCGGTAAATCTACTTGACCAGGGTCACCTGTAATGATAAACTTAGCATTTTTACCCATACGTGTCAAAAACATTTTCATTTGCGAATGAGTAGTGTTTTGTGCTTCATCTAAAATTACAAAAGCATTGTCTAAAGTACGTCCACGCATAAAGGCGAGTGGAGCAATTTGAATAATTCCTTTTGAGATGTAATCTTCTAAAGTGTTTGGAGGAATCATATCTCGAAGAGCATCGTATAGAGGTTGCATATATGGATCGAGCTTTTCTTTCATATCACCAGGTAAAAAACCAAGGTTCTCACCAGCTTCAACTGCCGGACGCGTGAGAATGATTCTCTTTACTTGTTTTTCCTTTAGTGCTTTTACTGCTAATGCAACACTTGTGTATGTTTTACCTGTCCCTGCCGGACCGATAGCAAAAACCATATCGTTTTTCTGTACAAAATCTACCAATTTTTGCTGATTAGTAGTCATTGCTTTAATAAGTTTTCCCCCAACGCCGTGAACCAAAATATTATCTTTAGGTGCTATTTGACTTTGTGGTAAATCGTCCATTATTAAGCGTTCAATGATGTTTTCATTGAGTAAGTTGTATTTGTTGAAATACTTGATAATGCGTTCAAACCTATCTTCGAAAGTGTCTAAAATTTCGGAATCACCATAGATTTTTACGAGTGTTCCTCTTGCTACAATTTTTACTTTAGGGAAAAGTTTTCTAATTACTTCTAGATGTATATCCTGAGCCCCCCAAAAATCTTTTGGTGTGATATTTTCTAATTCTATTATTCTTTCGTTCAAATTATGTATTGTTTAGATTAAAATAATTAGTTTTGTAGTGTTTCAAATCTAATGAAAAAAATCATATTGAGCAACTATTAATTTTATAAAATGAGATTTATTACATTAACAACAGATTTCGGAGAGAAAGACTATTATGTAGCTGAAGCTAAGGGAGTTTTGTATTCTAATGTTTCTGATGCTACTATTGTTGATGTGTCTCATAATATTGAATCATATAATATTGCAGATGCTAGTTTTGTGGTAAAACAAATGTTTCTTTCTTTTCCAAAAAACTCGATACATCTTATTTCTGTAGATGCTGACATAAAAAGTTCGGTGAATTTTTTGTTGATGAAATACAAAGAACACTTTTTTTTATCTGCAGATAATGGAATTTTAAGTTTGATTTTGGAGGAAGATACTCCTGATGTGATGATTCGATTGCAAGTTGATGAACAGATGCAATCTCCAATCCAACTTTATGCAAATGTTATTAATAAATTAAATGAAGTAGGATATGAGGAATTGGGGGATTTTGTTTCACTGGAAGACTGTGTACAATTGAAAGAATTGAAGCCTAAAATTGAATCTGAAAACCTTGTCAAAGGAGCAATTGTTTATGAAGATCATTATGGCAATGCAATCACTAATATTACGCAAGAATTTTTTGAAAAAGTGCGAAGAGGAAGAGATTTTGAGGTGTCGTTTAGTAGATATAGATTTACGCGTATCCACAAGTTTTATTCTGATTTTTCAGATGTAGATAATATGGATGGAAACGAAGGTAGAATGTTGATACTTTTCAATACAAAAGGATATCTTCAAGTGAGTGTTTTTAAAGGGAAAAAAGAACACGGAGGAAGCATTAAAGAATTGACAGGTTTGACCTATAGAGATAGTATTACAATAACTTTTAAATAATAGAAAAATGTTTGTACGATTAGTTAAATTAACTATTAAAGAAGATAAAATAGAAGAGTTTTTGACGTTTTTTAATACAAAAAAAGAAACAATCCGTCACTATGATGGGAATACATTTTTAGAAGTATATCAAGACAAATACGATTCAAGAGTGTTTTTTACCTATTCTATTTGGGAAGATGAGAAATTTTTGGATGCATATAAAGACTCTGATTTTTTCAAAGAGGTATGGTCTTACCTAAAAACTTTGTTTGATGCCAAACCAGAAGCTTGGAGTGTAGATACGATCGTTTCATTAAGATAAATAGATGAATGAAAGCATTGTTGTATAGGGAAATTAAATCCTTTTTTGGTTCGGCAATTGGATACTTAGTTGTGGCTGTTTTTTTGTTGCTCAACGGTTTGTTTTTATGGGTTTTTGAAGGAGATTATAATGTGTTAAATAGTGGATACAACGATTTGAGTCCGTTTTTTAAACTTGCTCCTTGGGTTTTGTTGTTGTTGATTCCTGCTGTTACGATGCGCAGTTTTTCAGATGAAAGAAAACAAGGGACTATTGAATTGTTACTTACAAAACCATTGAGTGTAACTGAAATAGTATTAGGTAAGTTTTTTGGGTCTTTTGCATTGATTATTATAGCATTACTGCCAACTATTTTGTATGTTTTTGTGTTAAATGCATACGGATTTCCTGTTGGAAATATAGATTTAGGAAGTGTAATAGGCTCGTATTTTGGATTGGTATTTTTGGTATTTGCATATACAGCTATTGGATTGTTTTCAAGTGCGATTACAGAAAATCAAATAGTTGCTTTTATACTTTCTGTAGTTTTTTGTTTTGTATTTTATAAAGGTTTCGACGAATTATCACAGCTTTCTTCTCTTTCTGTATTAGAAAAATTAGGGATGAATTATCATTTCAAAAGTATGAGTAGAGGAGTGATAGACACTAGAGATGTACTATATTTTATAAGTGTTTCAGTATTGTTTATTGGATTGACTATTGGTAAAATCAAAACATTGAGAAAATAATGAAAAAAAATAATAAACTTTTTATCCCAATTTTGATTGTTGCGATAGTTTTGATAAATATATTGTCGCAATATGTATATAAAAGATTTGATCTTACAGAAGATAAGCGTTATACTTTGTCTGATGTAACAGAAAATATTATTTTAAAAGTAGAAAAACCTTTAGAAATTGAAGTTCTTTTAGATGGTGAATTTCCAGGAGAGTTTCGAAAATTGCGCGAAGAAACACAGCAGATTTTAGAAGAATACTCTGCGCGAAATTCAAAGATTTTTTTCCGTTTCCACGATCCGATGTCAGATGCTGCTTCAGCTGAAAAAGAAGTTGCTAAATTAGTAGCAGAAGGCATAAAACCTTTATCAGTAAATGTAAACGATAAAGGAAAACAAAGTCAAGAAATTGTATTTCCTTGGGCGATTGTTCGCTATGGTGAAAAGAGTGTAAAAATCCCATTAATTAAAAATGTAATGGGAACTAGCATCGAGGAAAAAGTTCAAGTATCTGTACAACATTTAGAATATGCTATTTCCGAAGCAATTCAGAAATTAGTGGAAAAAAAATCGAAAAAAATTGCAATTATCAAAGGGATAGGAGAGCCACAAGATGTATATATTGCAGATTTGTTACTTTCGTTAAGAGATAGCTATTATATAGCACCTTTCACTTTAGACAGTGTAGCAGTAAATCCGATAAAAACATTAAAAGATTTACAAGAATATGATTTAGCAATTGTCAATAAGCCTACACAAAAAATTACAGATGATAAAATACAAGTATTAGATCAATTTGTAATGAACGGTGGAAAGACGCTTTGGATGGTTGAAGAAGTACAAGCAGAAATGGACAGCTTACATACTCGTGGCGAAATGCTTGCATATCCTAAAGAAACAGGTTTAGGAGAGTTGTTTTTTCGCTATGGTATTCGCATTAACCCGGTGTTAATTAAAGACGAACAATCTACCCCAATTAAATTAGCAGTTGGACGACAAGGTAGTGAAACGTTTTACGATGAATTTATATGGAAATATGCGCCATTTGCAAACTCTCTAAGCCAGCATCCAATTGTTAAAAACATAGAAGGAGTAAAATTTGATTTTGCCAATAGTATTGATACGTTAAAAAATAGCGTAAAGAAAACAATTTTACTACAATCATCCCCATATTCTATGACAATAGGTACACCTTCACCAGTTAGTTTATCTGCAGTAAATGAGGAGGTGGTGTTGGAGAAATATCAAGGAAAAGGTAATATTCCATTGGCAGTTTTACTCGAAGGAAATTTCCGTTCGGTGTTTAAAAATAGAATTTTACCATTTAAACAAAGCAACTACAAGTCGGAAAGTGTTGCAAATAAAATGATTGTAGTAGCAGATGGAGATGTAGCAAAAAATCAGATAGATGAAAACGGATTACCGATGGAAACGGGCTATGATAAATGGACCAATAATTTGTATGGAAACAAAGAATTTGTATTGAATTCAATAAATTATTTGTTAGATGATTCAGGTTTGATTCAAATTCGTACAAAAGATGTAAAGTTACCATTGCTTAATAAACAATTGGTTTACACAGATTATTTCAAAATTCAATTGTGCATGATAGGTATTCCATTATTGATATTATTGATTTTTGGTATCCTTTTCTATTATATTAGAAAAAAAATGTATTTAAAGTAAATATAGTTTCTATATATAAAAAAAATAGAATATATTTGTGAGCACAATCGAGAAGTCGGTAATAATTAAGAGAAAAAATGAAATTTATAGTTTCTAGTACGTATTTACTAAAGCAATTACAAGTTTTAGGAAGT
This sequence comes from Flavobacterium sp., assembly GCA_041785575.1. Lineage (GTDB taxonomy): Bacteria > Bacteroidota > Bacteroidia > Flavobacteriales > Flavobacteriaceae > Flavobacterium. The sequence continues at coordinate 2,654 of JBHBEQ010000128.1, read as the reverse complement.
GTTATCAATAGTAGTAACACACTCCATATTCTAGATAATTTTTTGTTCGAATTAGATCATAATCAATTAAAAGTTTCAACTTCAGACCTTGAAACTACAATGATTTCAGTATTAGAGATTAATTCGGAAAGTGTTGGTAGTATTGCAGTTCCAGCAAGATTATTGTTGGATACTTTAAAAAATTTGCCAGACCAACCATTAACTTTTACAGTTCAAGAAAATAATACCATTGAAATAAGTTCAGATTCAGGAAAGTATGTTTTAGCGTACTTAGCAGGAGAGGAGTTTCCTAAAGCAGAAGAATTGACAGAGCCAACAACTACAGTAGTTCCAGGACATGTTTTGGCAACTGCAGTTAGTAAAACAATTTTTGCAACAGGAAACGATGATTTACGTCCAGTAATGTCTGGAGTTTATTTCCAATTTTCACCAAACGGATTAATTTTCGTAGCAACAGATGCTCATAAATTGGTGAAATATACACGCACAGATATTACAGCTGAAAGCGAAGCTAATTTCATTATGCCTAAGAAACCATTAAACATCTTGAAAAATATTCTTATGAGTATGGATACAGATGTTAAAATCGAGTATAATGAGTCAAATGCTAAGTTTTCATTTGAGAATATTACACTTATTTGTCGCTTGATTGATGGAAAATATCCAAACTATGATGCGGTTATTCCAAAAGAAAATCCAAATAAATTAACTTTATCTAGAACGCAATTTTTAAGTTCAGTGCGTAGAGTTGCAATTTATGCAAATAAATCAACTCATCAAATTCGTTTGAAAATCGCTGGATTAGAATTAAACATAATGGCAGAAGACCTTGATTACTCTAATAAAGCAGACGAGCGTTTGAGCTGTAGCTATCAAGGAGATGATATGCAAATCGGATTTAATGCACGTTTCTTGATGGAGATGTTGAACAACCTTCAATCAAACGAAATTATGTTAGAGATGTCGTTGCCAAATAGAGCGGGTATTCTTACTCCAATAGATGGATTGGAAGATGGAGAAACTGTAACAATGTTGGTAATGCCAGTAATGCTCAATAATTAAAAGTTTAAAAGAATATATTTTTATACAACTATCCGAGGGAAACTTTGGATAGTTTTTTTATAAAAAAACAGTACAAACAAAATTGCTTGTACTGTTGGTGATTTTTCAAAGAGAAATCTTATTTGTTATAAACTGCTAAAGCATTTTTAATAATTTCAGCAGATTTTATCAAGTCTTCTTTCTTCAATACATAAGCTAAACGCACTTCGTCTAGACCTGCATTTGGAGTGGAATAAAATCCAGCAGCAGGGGCAACCATTACTGTTTCACCATTTAAGTCGTAAGACTCCAATAACCATTTAGCAAAATCTTCGGCATTGGCAACTGGTAGTTTTGCAATTAAATAGAATGCACCTTTAGGCATCGAAACTTGTACACCATCTATTTCGTTTAAAGCATTTACTAAAGTATCTCTACGCTCTTTGTATTCCGTAATTACGTCTTCAAAATACGAAGCCGGTGTATCTAAAGCTGCTTCTGAAGCAATTTGTGCATAAGTAGGAGGAGACAATCTCGCTTGAGCAAATTTCATTGCAGTACTCATCAATTCTTTATTCTTAGATACAATGCATCCAATTCGAGCACCACACATACTGAATCGCTTAGAAACAGAGTCAATCATAATAGCATTTTGGGCTATGCTTTCTTCGTTCATTACCGAAAAATGTTTAAACCCATCATAAACAAATTCTCTATATACTTCATCAGCAATTAAAAACAAATCGTGTTTTTTTACTAATTCAGCAAGTTGTTGAATTTCTTCTTTGCTATATAAATATCCTGTTGGATTTCCAGGATTACAGATTAGAATTGCTTTTGTTTTTGGAGTAATTAATTTTTCGAATTCAGAAATAGCAGGTAAGGCAAATCCGTTTTCTATACCAGACATTACTGGTACTACTTTTACACCATTTTGCGTAGAAAAACCATTGTAGTTTGCATAGAAAGGTTCAGGGATAATGATTTCATCTCCTTCATCCATTGTAGAACCCATAGCAAAAATCAATGCTTCTGAACCTCCAGTTGTTATAATAATATCTTCTTTGTTGATTGGTAAACCTTGTTTTTGATAATATGCTGCAAGTTTTTCTCTATAAGAATCAAATCCTGCAGAATGGCTGTATTCTAATACAGTAATATCTGCTTTTTTTACTGCTTCAATGGCAACTTCAGGTGTTTTAATATCTGGTTGTCCAATGTTTAAGTGATAAACTTTATTTCCTTTTTTCTTCGCTGCCTCTGCAAATGGAACCAATTTTCTAATTGGTGATTCTGGCATTTGTTTTCCTTTTGATGAAATTTTTGGCATTTCTGACTTTTTTATATTATTAATAGCTACAAATTTAGAGCTAATTATTGAAAAAAAATAAAATGTTTAGCAGTTTTTCCAATAAATAAAATGTAGTGAAAGTTTTTTTTAATAGTATGTTTTTTGGTTAGTAGAGTATATTTTTAAGAGCTAATTTTTCACTTTCTGAGAGGTTGGGTAATAAATTTTCAAAATAGTTTCTAAATTCTTTTTTCTTTATCAATTGTTCGATGGCATCTTTACAGAAAAATCTAAATGAATTTTGTGAGTGAATCAATCCATT
>JBHBEQ010000127.1:0-6813 GCA_041785575.1 Flavobacterium sp. | reverse complement strand
TCTATATGCACGGTTTACCGATGAGCTTGGCGCCAAAAGAGTAGTACGAAATTCCGTTTATTGTTTGGACATCTGACAACGCCAACAAAAAACTTAAAGCTAATGAACAACTCTCTCAAAATCACGTTTTTCATAGTGTTTTGAACTTCTTAAACATCAAAAGTCCTATCTATAAAGAAGAAATGAATATCTTTGAGTAGGGGGATGTAAAGTGTTTTTAATAACATTAAAATAATGATAAAGAGATGTTCCTTGCTCACAAAAAAATACTACATTTGCAATCGATTGTAGAAAATCGGTTAGATTAAACAAAGAAATATACAGATGAAACATACAAGAGTAATAGAAGTTCTAACAGGAGCAGCTCTTTTACAAGAAGTTATTGTTAAAGGTTGGGTGCGTTCTTTCAGAAATAATCAGTTTATTGCATTAAATGATGGTTCTACCATTCACAATGTACAATGTGTATTGGAATTAGATGCTTTTTCAGAAGACGTAATAAAAAGAATAACAACTGGAGCGGCAATCCAAGTAAAAGGAACATTGGCTGAGAGTCAAGGGAAAGGACAGAAGTATGAGATTCAGGTATCTCAATTGGAGATTTTAGGTGATTCAGATGCAGAGAAATATCCAATTCAGCCTAAAAAGCACTCGTTAGAATTTTTAAGAGAAAATGCACATTTGAGAATACGTACCAATATGTTTGGAGCTATTATGCGCGTGCGTAGTACTCTAGCGTATGCAGTACACAAATATTTTCAAGACAATGGTTTTTTCTATGTAAACACTCCAATTATCACAGGTTCTGATGCAGAAGGAGCAGGGGAAATGTTTCAAGTAACTTCTCTTCCATTAGATGGTAGTGCACCTAGAAATGAAGATGGAAGTATTGATTACAAAGAAGATTTCTTCGGAACACCAACCAATCTTACCGTTTCAGGACAATTGGAAGGAGAAACATATGCAATGGGATTGGGAGCTATTTATACTTTTGGACCAACATTCCGTGCAGAAAACTCAAATACGTCAAGACACTTAGCAGAGTTTTGGATGATAGAGCCAGAAGTTGCTTTCTTGGATTTAGATGGTAATATGGACTTGGCAGAAGATTTCATCAAGTACGTTATCAAATACACTTTAGAGAAATGCGAAGATGATATCAAGTTTTTAGAACAACGCTTGCTTGATGAAGAAAAGTCAAAACCACAAGCAGAACGTTCTGAAATGAGTTTGATAGAAAAACTTCGTTTTGTGATAGATAATAATTTCAAACGTGTATCATATACAGAAGCAATAGATATTCTTAAGGCATCAAAACCTAATAAAAATAAAAAATTTCAATACATTATCGATGATTGGGGTGCAGATTTACAATCTGAACACGAAAGATATTTGGTTGAAAAACACTTCAAATGTCCAGTGATTTTGTTTGACTATCCTGCAAAAATCAAAGCCTTTTATATGCGATTGAATGAAGATGAGAAAACGGTTAGAGCAATGGATATTTTATTCCCAGGTATTGGAGAAATCGTTGGAGGTTCGCAAAGAGAAGAACGCTACGAAGTATTGGTAGAAAAAATGAAAGCGTTGAACATTCCTGAAGAAGAAATGTGGTGGTACTTAGATACGAGAAAATTCGGAACTTGCGTACACTCAGGATTTGGATTGGGATTTGAGCGTCTTGTATTATTCGTTACAGGAATGACAAATATTAGAGATGTAATTCCTTTCCCAAGAACACCAAAAAATGCACAATTTTAAAATAGGTTTTTATAATTATTCAAAGAAAGAGTCGATTTTCGGCTCTTTTTTTGTTTATGTTTAAAAGGTTCGTTTACTGGAATTTAGTTTGAGTAGAAATAAAAAGGTTATTAAAAAAAAGCAAATACTTGTTGTTGCATAGTCAGACTAACTTTTTTTTCTTATTTTTGGAGTTATTAGTTACAGAATAGACAAGTTATGTTGAAGCAGAATTTACAGTTAAAATTATCACAGAAATTATCTCCACAACAGATTCAGTTAATGAAGATGATACAGTTGCCTACTCTTGCATTCGAACAGCGAATTAAAGAGGAATTGGTAGAAAATCCTGCCCTTGAATCTGGAAAAGATGAAATGGAGATGGATGATTTTGACGATGTAAATAACTACGACGACTATGATAATGATACGGAACAAATCAATGCAGAAGATATCAATATAGATGAATATCTAAGTGATGATGAGGTGCCAGATTATAAATATCAAGTAAATAATTACAACGATGAAAACGAAGTGCTTTCGCCTATTGTTGCACAAGTGAGTTTTCATCAAGATTTACTAAACCAACTCAATACTTTTATTCTACCAGAAGAAGAACGTCAGATTGCAGAATTTTTGGTAGGAAGTATAGATGAGTCAGGGTATTTAAGACGCGAATTGGCAGAAATTGTAGATGATTTGGCTTTTACTCAAGGTATTTATACAACCGAAGAAAAGGTATTAGAGATAATTACTACGATCATTCACGAACTAGAACCTTCGGGAGTTGGTGCAAGGGATTTACAAGAGTGCTTATTGCTACAACTTAAACACAAAACGCCATCAGAAGTAATTGATTTGGCAACAACAATAGTAGAAACACAGTTTGATTCGTTTTCTAAAAAACATTACGATAAGCTATTGCATCGTTTTGGGGTAACTCAAGAACAATTGAGAGGCGCAATTGAAGAAATTGGAAAATTAAATCCTAAACCAGGAGGTGTTTTTTCTGGAAACAATAGACTTATTGAGCATATTGTACCAGATTTTACTCTGAAAGTAACAGATAATGAGTTAGAGTTATCTCTCAATGGGCGTAATTTACCAGAGTTACACGTTTCTAAAGATTATCAAGAAATGTTAGAAACATACAAAATTACGTCGCAAAAATCCTCAGCTCAAAAAGATGCCGTACAGTTTATCAAACAGAAATTAGATGGGGCAAAGTGGTTTATTGATGCTATAAAACAAAGACAAGAAACCTTATTTGTGACTATGAGTGCCATAATTGAATATCAAAAAGAATATTTTATTGATGGAGATGAAACCAAGCTAAAACCAATGATTCTTAAAGATATTGCAGATATGGTAGGATTAGACATTTCTACCGTTTCAAGGGTGGCAAATAGCAAATACATCGAAACTCCATACGGAACAAAATTGATAAAAGATTTCTTTTCAGAAGCAATGGTAAACGAACAAGGAGAAGAGGTTTCTACCATAGAGATAAAGAAAATTTTACAAATGGTGGTTGATGAAGAAGATAAACAAAAACCACTTCCTGATGATAAATTGTCGGAAATACTCAAAGAGAAAGGGTATCCTATAGCGCGTCGTACAGTTGCTAAATATAGAGAGCAATTAGGTATTCCAGTTGCGAGAATGCGTAAAAAAATATAGATGTTAAAGGCTTTAGTGAACATATTCTCTTATATATTTCATCCTATAGTAATGCCCACTATTGGTGTGGTGGCTTATTTTTACCTCACCAAAGATTTTTTAGAAATCAATGAAATAAAAAGGGTACTTTTTCAGATAGGAATGATGACTTTTTTCTTACCAATAGCAATTTATTTGTTTTTGCGTTCGATTGGCGTGTTAAAGTCAGGGATAATGATTCGCAGTCTAAAGGAGCGATTAATTCCCATATTTATTAATATTGCACTACTACAAATACTTGTGTTTAAGGTAATGGCAAATCAAGACCTTTTTGGAATAAAAATGTATTTGATAACCTTGAGCATCTCGTATATTTTGATGTTTATTTTATCATTACTTCGACGAAAGTATAGTATTCATATGATGAATTTCACTGCAATAGTTCCGTTGATTATTGTGCCAAGTCTATCTATGCATTTTTTTAGCTTAGAGATTATGGCAATCCTTGTTTTTTTAGGAGGTGCTTTGGCTAGTGCAAGATTGTCAAATAATTCGCATAATATAGGTGATATTTTCGGAGGGAGTATTATTGGTTTGTTGCCACATCTCATAGCTCATCTGCAAATTTTCTATCAATCTTAGATTTTATACCTATATCTTTTTGCAGCAAATTACAATTTTCGTAGAGTTTTTATTCGTTGTAAAAAATACATAATCCTCACCACCGTCGTTAAGTTTAAACTTTTTTCGTAATTCTTCGGGTTTTAAAGGGAAATTTCGTGTAGAAATATGCATTTTTTTATTAGATAATTTTTGTGCAACTTCTTTCTTTCCAAATGCAAAAACTTCTTGTATTTCAAAAATTCTTCCTGGGAAATCTACAAGTGTTTCACTAGTGTATAAGTGGCTATGTTGATGGAGTTTTTTCAATTGATAGGTGTTTCCAATAGCGTTAAAATTACCTGTTTTTAGCAAAGCGTGAAAAGGTTCGTATAGATAGTTTAGAGGGAGAGAGAGTTCGCAATAGTTGTCGTCTTTTAATGAACCGAAAAATTGTATAGCATCATTTGCTTGTAACTCTGTTGCTACAACAATTGGAGCGTCTTCGTATCCTTTCTCTAAATACCAAAGAAGTTCTTTTACCTCATTTTTTAAAGAGATAATTTCAATTTTTTTTACGTGTTTTAATTCTTGAACTCCTGCATCAATGTCTAACAAAGGAGCTGTTTTTATGAGAATATTGTCAGAATATTCAAAATAAAAATCAAGCAATTCTGGAACGTTTGGTGAACAATCCTTGAGGAGAAAAACTTTTTGTTTAGCATTGTCGCGTCTTGCAGGGTCGATGTATATCCAATCAAACTTTCGATGAAGATTTTTTAGGATATTTTGACTATCTCCACTAATACACTCTATGTTTTGTACTTGTAATACATCGAAATTGTGTTTTACAATAGACGAAAGCCACTCGTTGTATTCACAATGAACAACATTTGAGAAGTTTTTAGAAAAGTAAAAAGCATCAATTCCAAAACCTCCAGTAAGGTCAATGATATTATTTCCGGATATTTGTTTGGATTTGTGTTGTGCAAGAGGTTCTGACGAAGTTTGTTCGATAGAAATTGCAGAGGGATATACTATGTTATTTGCCTGAAACCAAGTAGGTAATTTTTGTTTTGCCTTTTGTTTAGCTTGGATTTGTCCTACAATGGTTGTCCAATCAATATTTGTGAATGGATTTTTTTTTAAGGCAATTTGAGCAATAGGGACGTCGAGGTTGTCGTTGATGAATTGTTGTACCTCTTTAGATAGTATATTGTGTATATCCATTATAAATTTTTTAATACAAAAGTATGACAGCCAACAACGGCTGCAGTTTCTGTACGAAGTCGCGTGTTTCCTAAGGCAACAGGGATATAGTTTCGTTCTAGAGCCTTTTTTATTTCGCTTGGTGAAAAATCACCTTCAGGTCCAATGAGTAGAGTGTACCTTTTATTAGGAAGAATAACATCGCTAAGTTGTTGTTTTTGTTCTTCTTCGCAATGTGCGATATACAAACAGTCATTATTATGAGAAGCTATAAAATCATTAAAACTAACCGAAGGATTGAGTTTGGGAAGAAACAATTGATTGGATTGTTTCATTGCCGACAAAATGATTTTTCCCATTCGTTCAGGTTTGATGATTTTTCTTTCAGAGCGTTCGCAGATAATAGGAGTGATTTCGTGGATACCAATTTCAGTTGCTTTTTCTAAAAACCATTCAAAACGTTCGTTCATTTTGGTTGGAGCAACTGCTAAGTGGATATTCCACGGCGTATTCGAAATGGATTTTTTTTCAACAATAGCAATCTGACAAGATTTTTCGCTTGCCAAAGTTATTTCACCAGTAAAAAGTTGTCCTTTACCATTGGTAAGATGTAGAATATCACCTTCTTTTTTTCGCAATACTTTTACAATGTGTTTACTTTCTTCTTTGTCAAATGTAAAATAATTTGAAAGTGTGTTTATATCTGAGGAATAGAATAATTGCATAGTCTTAGAACTCCATACGAGCTTTAGATGTTACACTTTGGTTGCTAAAATGGTTTTCGAGAAATTTGTAATATCCTACGATACCAATCATAGCTGCATTGTCTGTTGTATATTCAAATTTAGGCACAAAGGTTTTCCATTGCCACTTTGTTTCTGCTTCTTTGAGGGCGTTGCGGATGCCAGAATTGGCAGAAACACCACCACCTATTGCAATTTGTTTGATATTCGTTTGTTGTACAGCTAATTTTAGTTTTTCCATCAAAATATCGATGATTGTTTTTTGAACAGAAGCACAAATATCCTCAATGTTTTCTTCTACAAAATGTGGATTTTCTTTTGTGTTTTTTTGTAGGAAGTACAAAATTTGTGTTTTTAAACCACTAAAACTAAAATTCAAACCATCAACGCGAGGTTTTGTGAAAGCAAAAGCTTTTGGATTGCCATTTTGTGCGTTTTTATCGATATGAGGACCACCTGGATAAGGAAAACCTAATAATTTAGCTGTTTTGTCATAAGCCTCTCCAATAGCGTCATCAGTAGTTTCTCCCAATATAGTCATTTCAAAAAAAGAATCAACCCTTACAATTTGTGTATGTCCACCGCTGATAGTGAGTGCAAGGAAAGGAAATTCGGGTTTCTCATATCCTTCTTCGTGTATGAAATGCGCTAATATATGTGCGTGCATATGATTTACAGCAATCAAAGGAATGTTTAGAGCCATAGCAAGTGATTTTGCAAATGAACTACCAACAAGTAGCGACCCCATAAGCCCTGGTCCTTGAGTGAAAGCAATAGCAGAAAGTTGTTCTTTTGTAATACCTGCATTTTTTAAAGCAACATCAACTACTGGTACGATATTTTGCTGATGAGCTCTTGAAGC
>JBHBEQ010000126.1:0-8550 GCA_041785575.1 Flavobacterium sp. | reverse complement strand
TTCAAACCATCTTCTTTTTGAACGATTTCTGATAAAATTTCCTTAACTTGCTCCTGTGTAAAGTGCATACTCTTGATTTTTTGTCGATACTAAATCAAAGATAACTATTTTGCACTTTACACACTTTTTGGGAAAGTATCTAATGTTTGTATTTTTCTATTACTTTTCACCTATCATTTCTTAAACATATATTTGGTTATAACGTTCAGGTATTTACGTATATAAAAATAAAAAGGAGCAATCTAAAAAATTGCTCCTTTTATCTTATTGTGTTCAAATTCTATCTTCCAGCACTACGACCACCTCCGCTTACACCTCTTGATCCTCCTGAAAATCCTCCTCCTGAAAATCCTCTAGAACCTGTGCTAATAGATCCTGAACTTCTAGAAAAGCTTCCCGAAGACGGAGTTGAATAGCTTCCTCTGTTAGTACTTATTGAGGAATTATAACTTCTATTCGATGTAGATGAGTTATAATTTCTTCCAGAATTTATAGTCTCTGATCTTTGAATTCTTTGTGAATTTGATGTATTAGAATTAAAGCTCGTATTTCTTGAAGCTCCTACTCCATCTATACGAACACTATTTCTACTAATATTAGTAATTCTAGAATTTGTAGATACATTAGTTCTTTGTCCTTCATTGATTCTTGTTGTTCCAACTTTAAAATCCGAACGCACAGGTGTACCTATATTTCTTGCATTGCCATTTCTTGAAATAGTAGTATTTGAAACTCTCGAATTAGAACTATTGTTTATAGCTCTTCCATTATCTCTTGAAATAACTGAAGAGTTATCTCTAGTTGTCAAAATTCCATTTTGATTTCTTACCATTCCTCTACTATTTTCGAGCGCATATCTATTGGTCATATTTTGGTTTCTACTTGTAAATCCATTTCTTGGATTTGTAGTTTCATAAGCATTTCTACTTACACCAGCATATACTCTAGATGCTCCAGACATTCTTCTATTATCCGTATACACATATCTATTATTTGTATTTATATATGTATGAATATGTGTGTGGTATGTATATATTGGCATTGGAGCCCAATAACTAAAATATGTTGGATAATACCCCCAATACCATGGTGAATAATATGGTCTGTATGTTGCTAGCCAAAAGTAGTCAAAAAAGATTGGTCTTCTGTAATAAAACGGCTCATAGATATAATTTGATCCGTATAAATAAGGGTTTCCTACAATCTGAATCGTAACATTATTACTTCTTGAAGTTGTTTTTTCCAACTCAATTGTTGCCACATCTTGGTATTGATCCTGACCAAGAATGGATTGGATAACAATTACTCTTTTGTTTTTTTCCGCAACCTCAATTACTCTCAAGTAATCTACATACCCATCATTGTTTAAATCAAGGTTTGACAGTTGCATTGAAGGGTCGTTCAACCTTCTTTCAAAATCTTCAAGATCGTTTGAATCTCCAAAAACAGAAGCAACTGCTTGTAAATCTAAATTATCTGAAATATCATCCGTATGAGCTACAACAGTAGCTGTATTTCCTCTTTGTGCAACTATTGTCTCTGGCATTCCAAAAAGGAACAAAGCTGCCAATACTAGGGTTAATTTAATCACTTTCATCTTCTAAATATTTTATTATTTATAAACCAAATTTCAAGTATCGTGCCAAAAAACAGTTATATATTTTTTTTAACAGAAAGAGAGGACTTATTTCGTCCTCTCTTGTTTTTCTAACATTTTTTATTATTTCTGAAGTATGATGAATTCGGATCTTCTGTTGATTGAGTGTTGAGCATCTGTACAATTTTCCCCACAATCCACTTTTGGCATACTTTCTCCATATCCTCTCGCTTCCAAACGCTCTGGAGCGATACCTTTTGAAATCAAATATTGTCTTGTTGCTTGTGCTCGTCTTTCTGAAAGTTTCAAGTTATAAACCTCATTTCCTCTACTATCCGTATGAGATTCTACTTTTATTTTCATCGTTGGATTAGTTTTCATAATCTGAACTAATTTATTCAACTCAAAAGCACCTTGTTGAGTGATATGAGATTTATCAAACTCAAAGAAGATATCCCCTAATACAATTTGTTTATCTACAACAATAACTTCTATTGGACGTAACTTCACATCTACATTCTTTTTACCTCCTTTAGTTCTTTCTAATTCTAAATTTTGGCTTTCATAATCTTCTTTCACTACCTGCAACGTAAAGTTTCTCGAGCAATCTACATCGTATCTAACAATTCCGTACGCATCAGTAAATTTAGTTTCTACAACGTTGTTGTTATGATCTAAGATAGCTACTTGTGTATCTTTTAAAATTTTTCCAGTGTTATTATCTTTTACTGTAACAATCAATTCTTCCACACAAATAGGAAATGCTTTATAAATATCATCTCTTCCTACTCTATTGGTTGAAATAAATCCTATATTTTTTGCTGGATAAAAAGAAAATGCAAAATCGTCTTTAGCGGTATTGATAGGATCTCCTAAATTAACCACTTTAGCTCCTTCAACATCAAGATCTATCATATAAACGTCTAATCCTCCAAATCCTCTATGTCCTTCAGAAGCAAAGTACAATTTATTGTTTTCTGACACAAATGGAAACGATTCACGACCTTCTGTATTTACCGTTTTCCCTAAATTTACAGGTTCTCCATACGTTCCGTCTTCGTTAATTTCCACTTTCCAAATATCCATTCCCCCAATCGTTCCTGGCATATCTGAAGCAAAGTACAAGGTTTTTCCATCAGCAGTTACGCTAGGATTACTCACCATATAGTTTTCTCCATTGAATGGTACAGGTTCGATATCCCCCCATTTTTTACCATCAAATTTTGCACGAAAAGTATTTACTTTTCCGTATTTAATTCGTTTCTTGCGATTTACCTCATATTTTTTGCTTCTAAAACTTTCGCTAGAAAAATACATTGTAGTTCCATCAGCTGTAATAGTTACCGGACCATCGTGGTATTTTGAATTCAACTGCTTTACAGGAGCTATTTCTGTAAATTTACCATCTTCTTGGTTGTATTTTGCTGAGAAAATATCCAAGTATGGCTGTTCGTTCCACCCGTACTTTTTCCCTTTATTGTTTCGTGCCGAAGTGAAATAAAACGTGTCATCAGTTGTTAGAATTCCAGCAAAATCAGAAAATACAGGATCGTTCATTCCACTGTCTTCAAATGTAAACAAAGCCTCTTGTGCTCTTAACGCAGGAATGTAATCTGGTTCTTTTAAAAATACTATTGCTCTTGAATCATCTGGCTTCAGATCCGCAAATTTTTTCATTGCTTTATTCGAAGCTTCATAACGTCCACTTGCTTTTAGCATTTGTGCATATTTATAATAGATTTCTGCATCCAAGTTAGGATTTATTTCTACAGCTTTTCCTAACCATTTTGCTGACTCTACTGTATTAAAGAGATTATAATAACACTCTCCCAGTCTGATGTAAACGTAATTATCGGTTTTGTCCCCTCTAACTAATTTTTTGTATTGTTCAGCAGCTTCTGTATATTCAAAACGGTCAAACAATTTATCTGCATATTGCAGTCTTTCTTCTGGTGTATCAACCCCTGATTGTGCATAGGAAATCATAATATTGCCCATCAACAATAAACTCAAGTATATTTTTTTCATATTACAACTATTCTTTTATTAGAAAAATCTTGGAGAACTTGAAACTTTTCTCTTAGAAAAGATATCAAATAATATAAAAACCTCGTGAGATCCCTTTGCTGCATAGCTTAAGTCAGACACAATGTAATCGAAAGCATATCCCACTCGCACATTTGAAAATACTGGGTAATTTACCATTGCTCCAAAAGAATCATCTAATCTATATGTAAGTCCAAATTCTAATTTGTTATTCCACATGGCATTTAACGATGCATCAACAGAAACTGGTGAGTTTATTGCCATTTTCAACATTGTAGATGGTTTTAACTTCCATTCTTCGTTTAAAGTGAATACATATCCTCCCGTCAAGAACATATGCATGGCATCTGTACCAAATTTTCTTTGATTTTTTTGCAAGTGAACATTTTTAATAAAATTAGGAACCGACAATCCTACGTAATATTTATCTGTATAGTAAAATACCCCTGCTCCAACATTAAAATTCGTTGTTGATTCATCAAAAGCAAATGCAGGATCATTTGCATCAGGAACATACCCACTAATCTCAGAATACAGATTGTTTTGCAACATAGATACACCACCTTTTACTCCAAAAGCTAATTTTCTCTTCTGTCCAAAATCAATTGTATAAGAGACATCTGCATTGATATTATTTTCTTGAGTTGGCCCTATACGATCTGATATTGCAGATATACCTATACCTACATTTTTCCCAACTTGTCCGTGTCCAAAAAGCGTCGCTGTTTGTGGTGCTCCATCCAACCCTGACCATTGATTTCTATACAACACCCCTAATGACAAACTTTCTTTAGACCCTGCGTATGCTGGATTCAAAACGCTTTGATTATACATATACTGTGTATAATGTGGATCTTGTTGTGCTACTGTATCAACTGTACAAACCACACCTAATAATAAAGAAGCTAGTATTTTTTTCATGTGTAAACTTATTAAGTTTGTTTATATGGGGTCTAATATATTAATTTTTATTATTCAAATTATATTTTTTTTAACTTTTTTTTCGCTAAATGCTACTTTTATCAATTAAAAAAAACAGCTAACTCTCTAATACTTTGAGGACTTATTCCTCTTTGTTTTCAATTTTAGACCAAGTATCTCTCAAACCAACAGTTTTGTTAAAAACCAATTTTTCGGATGTACTGTCTTTATCTACAACAAAATATCCTAATCTTTGGAATTGAAATTTATCTCCTTCTACTGCTGTTTTCAAACTTGGTTCTACATAACCAGTGATTACTTTTAAAGAATCTTTATTTACAAAATCTTTAAAATCTATCTCTTTATTTCCATCTGGATTTTCGTGTACAAACAGACGGTCATAAATTCTCACCTCAGCTTTTTCTGCATGTGGAACAGATACCCAATGAATAGTTCCTTTCACTTTTCGTTTTGATGCTTCTGTTCCACTACCTGATTTTGATTCAGAATCGTAAGTCGCATGTATTTCTATGATATTTCCTTCTGCATCTTTCACCACGCTCTCTCCTTTAATGATATATGCATTCTTCAAACGCACTTCTTTTCCTAATGTCAATCTAAAAAATTTGCTATTGGCATTTTCTAAAAAGTCTTCGCGTTCTATATACAATTCTCTTGAAAAAGGTACTTTGCGAAAAGTCATTGGCTCTACTTCTGGATTGTTTTCAGCATCTAACCACTCTTCTGTTCCTTCTGGATAATTATCGATGATTAACTTTACAGGATCTAACACAGCCATCACACGATTTGCTATCTTATTTAAATCTTCGCGCACACAAAACTCCAACAACGAAACATCGATAAGATTTGTTCGTTTAGCAATTCCAATGGTGCCAGCAAAATTTCTAATTGCTGTTGGCGTATATCCTCTTCTACGCATTCCTGAAATTGTACTCATTCGAGGATCATCCCAGCCATTTACGTAGCCTTCTTTCACCAATTGCATAAGTTTTCGCTTAGATACCACCGTATGAGAAAGATTTCTTCTTGCAAATTCTCTTTGTTTTGGTCGTACTTGACTGTCTGAATATATTTGGTCTAGAAACCAATCGTATAATTCTCTATGTGGCAAAAACTCTAGCGTACATAGCGAATGCGAAATTTGTTCAATATAATCACATTCTCCGTGCGCCCAATCATACATTGGATAAATATGCCATTTATCTCCTGTTCGGTGATGTGACGCATTGATAATACGATACATAATCGGATCGCGCATCAACATATTCGGCGAACTCATATCTATTTTTGCTCTTAAAATATGTGTTCCTTCTGCAAACTCACCTTTTTTCATGCGTTCGAATAAATCTAAACTTTCTTCGATGCTGCGATTTCTATAGGGCGACTCTACTCCAGGTTGTGTTGGCGTTCCTTTTTGTTGTGCAATTTCCTCTGATGTTTGACTATCTACATATGCTTTACCTTTCTTAATCAATTCTACCGCCCATTGGTATAATTGCTCAAAGTTATCTGATGCATATAATTCTTTGTCCCATTTAAATCCTAACCATTCGACATCTCTCTTGATTGCATCAACAAATTCCTGTTCTTCTTTTGCAGGATTTGTATCATCAAAACGAAGATTAACGGGTGCGTTGTATTTTAAACCTAAACCAAAATTTAAGCATATTGAAGATGCATGACCCACATGTAAATAGCCATTTGGCTCTGGTGGAAATCTAAATCTTAATTTATCTGTAGGTAATCCTGATTGAAGATCTTCTTCTATAATCTGTTCAATAAAGTTTAATGATTTTTCTTTTGTCGACATAAAACTTGCTTTAAAAAGACAAATTTAGCATTTTTTGCTTTTAATATGCTTTTTTGATTCTTATTTTATGCATTAAAAAACAAATGGTAATCAAGATTTGATTACCATTTTACTATTATTTTTATTTTTCGAATATTAAAATCGTTTTTTCATTTGAAACGATACCTATCAAAATTTATTTCTTTGCATAATGTGATATTATTTTGATTTAATAACAATCTGTGACAAGCAATCCTTTTTCTTTGTATTCTATCAAATCACATCCTATTGATTTTTTGCAAATGGACTCTAATAATGCTTCCACATCTTTTTGCATCGAAAGCGAACCACAAATCATAATTTTACCTCCTTTTGCAAAATGATTGCTCAAAAATTGTTCTTTTTCAGAAAGTACTTGCATCACGTATCGTTGATTTTCTTCACGCGAAAAAGCCCATTCAAACGAAATCAATTTATTTTCTTCTTGGTATTTATGTAACGATTTTTCAAATTCTAAAACCACGTCACTTTTCGTTCTAAATCCACAAAACAAATGCACTGGAATATTCTTTGTATTTTCCTCAATCATTCCCAAAAAAGGAGCTATTCCTGTACCGTTGGCAATCATTACCACTTGTGTATCTTTATTTGAAAAATGGAACTTTGTGTTTTCTATGATTTTTGCTTCAATCGTATCTCCTTTTTTTAATTGATACAGATATTGAGAACCTTTCCCAAATGGATGTAATTTTACTACAAGTTGTATCTCATTTCCTTTTCTTCCTATGGAATACAAACGCTCCACTTCATTTTGCATCGGATAAATTGCTAATAAATCTCCAGAAGTAAATTTTTTATTTGTTTTTAGCGTAACCATAAAATTTTGTTCTACATCTTTTTCTCTAGTAGAAAGCACCTTCATCTTTTGCAACTTATTTCTTGAATCTTTATAAACGGATTCTACTGCTTGAAATTTTTCGTTATTGTCTTTATTCCACTCATTTATCCAAACCAAAAATTCACTTGTAGATTTTTCATTAATGGTAAACACTTCTGGTTTGTTTATTACCCAAGATTGTTTGTCAAAATACTTTTGAATGTCGTATGCAAATCCACAAAACGACTTGTAGCTTTTAGAACCAAACCCTACAATAGTAACTTTTACCTCTTGTGTTTGCTCAATATTTGCAGCCTTTTTAAGAAATAAATTGGCATTAGACGGCGCATCTCCTTGTCCATAAGTTGATGTAAAAACGAGTAAATGAGTCGCTTTTTCAAATTTTTGGTATTGATTAAGCTCTGTTAAATGCGATTTTACCCCATTGCTTAATAATTGTTTATGCACTTGATTTGCAAAAAACAATGTTGAACCATTTTCCGAACCATATAAAATAATATGTGTAGATTCTTGTAGCGTAAATCTATTTTTAATGGTTGTTTTCTTGCGTTTTAGTGTAATTACAAAACCTGAATAAATAAAACCAAGTATATTAAGTGCTGCCAATCCAAAGATAAAAGCCCAAATACTATTTATTCTACCAGTGTGTAATTCTAAACTAAACTCTTGAGCCAATTTAGAAAAAGGATGTGCTTGCTGTTGTTCTATTTTTCCAGAGAGTGGATTTACCCAAATAGTGGCGTCTTTAAGTTCTATTTTATAAAGTTCGTCTGCGTCATCAAACATAGGAAACTCTACTTTGCGAACATCTTTTAGCAAGATTTTTTGAAATATTTCAAAATCTTTAGCAGCTACTTTTTCACCTTGATAGGAATTTTCAAAACCCACCTTTTCTGCTATTGGTGAAGTTGTAATAATTTCAAAACGAAGTAAAAACAAATATGTTCCTGTAAGCGATAAGATAACGATTGGCAACAACAACCATTTTCCACTAAACACATGGTAAAACTGCATCGATGCCTCTCTTGGAATTTTCGCAAAAAAATGCTTCCATCCTTTTTGTCTTTTTACAATAAGTACGGTTCCGGAAACAGCTATAAGAAACAATAAAAAAGACACTATCCCTACGATAAAACGTCCTGTTTCGTGCAAAAACAATGAACGGTGCAAGGAGAGATTCCATTGAATAAATTCAGATTTTGGAGAGATATCACCTAAAAACTTTCCTGTAAGAGGATGTATATATTTTTTAAAATCATTGCCTTCTTCGTCAAATCC
>JBHBEQ010000125.1:0-3380 GCA_041785575.1 Flavobacterium sp. | reverse complement strand
GCAGGAGAAATATGTGCAACAGCAAAGTGTGAGTTGTTTTCCTCGATAAATTTACGGAGCGTATTTCTAGAGCTTAAATTTAATTTTTTAGAATCGTTTAGAAGTTCGAGGTGTAAACGTTCATCTATATGAATTGCAGCAGCAGTAACAGGACCTGCAAGACAACCTCTACCAGCTTCGTCTGTGCCTACTTCGAGTGAGAAATCGGTGTATTTTATTTGCAACATGAGGATAAAATAAGTGTTAAATTTAATACAAAATAATTAAATACAAAACAAAAAATGTAATTTTGGTAAATCATACATAACTTAACACATACATAACAATGAATAGCAAACTTACTAAATTGTTTTTTGTAGCATTAACGTTGGGGTTGTCTGGAAAAACAATTGCACAAACGGATGCCGAAAGAAAACAAATCATAAGACAAACAAATGTAGAAGCTCTACAAAATTTTGCAAAAGAAAAACAAGCAATTTTTGACAGAGATTATCCAAGAGCTTTAGAAAAAGCACAGGCGTTAGGAATAGCTACAAGTGGGGTAGATAAAGATGGAAACTACTTTGAACTCGTTGGGTTTATTGACGGAACAGAGGAGTTGAAATTTTATAAAACCAATGGTGTAAATAAGGTAACTTTTAATAATTCTAGTACAGGAAGTTCATTGAAAACAGTGGGGGCTTTGTATCTACACGATTTAGGAGTTACAGGGCAAAACATGATTGCAGGAGAGTGGGATGGAGGTATTCCGTATGCAGCACATTATGACCTAACGGCTTCAAGAATTGTGCGTAAAGACACAGGTGCAGCAGATGCAACAGGAACAGGAGTAGGTGTGTCACACGGTACTCACGTAGCAGGAACGATTGTTTCTAGAGGAATAGGAGCTCCTACTACCAAAGGTTTTTTGCCAGACAACAGTGCGCGTTTGTGGGCAAATACGTGGACAAATGATGTTACTGAAATGACCTCTCAGGCAGCACAAGGTTTGTTGGTGTCTAATCATTCATATGGGATTAATATGGATCAGTTGTCTTCTTATGGAGGAGTAGGTTACTTAGGTCGTTATAGTACGGTAGCTCGTGATATGGATTTTATTGCTAACAATGCTCCTTATTATTTAGCAGTTTGGGCGGCAGGAAACGATAGAGGTTCATACGCGTCTTACAACCCAAATAAAGGAGGAAGAGACTTGTTATCTTCTGAAGGAGTAGCAAAAAATACAGTAACAGTAGCAGCAATTGTAGGAATTGAAAACTATATTTCTGCAAATTCTGTTCAAATTTCAGGATTCAGCAATTGGGGGCCATCTGATGATTTCCGTATCAAACCAGATATTTCAGCAAAAGGAGTAAATGTGATATCTACCATAAACTCAAGTGCTACAGCATCAGAATCAAATAGCGGAACCTCTATGGCAGCACCGGCAATTACGGGGGCGTTTTCATTATGGCAACAATACCACAACCAACTAAAAGGAGGATATATGAAGTCTGCTACGGTAAGAGCTCTTATGGCTCACACAGCAAAAGAAGCCGGACCAGCAGCAGGGCCAGATTATATGTATGGTTGGGGAGTGCTAGATGTAGAAGCAGGAGCTAAAGTAATTGAAGGTTCTGTGAATTATGATGGTAATCATATTTTTGAATACTCTTTAAACAATGGAGAAACTTTCGAAATGGATGTTACACCAAGCGCAAACAAACCTTTAGTTGTAACTATTGCTTGGAATGACCCAGCAGGACCTGCAATGTCAGGAACAGATATCCAAATCCCGGTATTGGTAAATAATTTGGATTTGAAAATAGTAAATGTAAATACAAATGAAGTTTACTACCCTTGGAGATTAGTGCGTTCGTGGACTACTACAGGAAGTGGAATTGCTGAAAAAGCAGAAAACAATGCTGATAATATAGAAAAAGTAGAAGCAGGAATATTGCCTGAAGGACAATATAAAATAGTTGTTACTCATAAAGGAACACTTTCTGGTGGAAGTCAATTGTTTTCTCTCATAGCAACAGGACACCAAGGTGCACTTTCTAATAAAACTGTTGAATTAGAAGGTGTTGCTGTATATCCAAATCCAGCTTCTGAAGTGTTAAATTTAGATTTACCAACAACTCTAACCAATGCAGAACTTTCTATCTTTGATCTTACAGGTAGAAAAGTAAAATCTGTGTCTAATATCAATGCACAAACTTCAGTAAATATTTCTGATTTAAGTGCTGGTGTTTACATGGTGAAAATAGAAGCAGAAGAAGGTACTAAAACGTTGAAAATTGTAAAAAAATAATTAGAAACAAAGTAAAGTACTAATCATTATAGCAAAGAAGCTGTCTCAAATAGACAGTTTCTTTGCTTTTTTGTGATATCTCCAAAGGTGTGGACGAATGGCTTTAATTTAATAGATTACTTAAAAAAATGTGTGTTAAATGTACTATTAGGTCTTAGTTGTTTTCTATTTGCAAATAGAATGATATATTTGAAATCTACTAATTATAAATAATTTATAGATGAAAAAAATAGTACATTATTTGTTTTTATTTACAGGTGTTTTTTGTTCGGCTCAGGAAACAAAATCGGTTTATTTCATAGGAAACAGTTACACGGGGAGTAATAATTTGCCCAATCTTATCCAGCAAGTAGCAGCGTCAACAGGAGATCAATTGGAGTATCAAACGCACACGCCAGGAGGTTCTAATTTTCAACAGCATGCTGGTAATACGACTGTTTTCAATACCATTAATCTAGGAACTTGGGATTATGTAGTACTGCAGCAACAAAGCCAAATGCCTGCTTTTCCAAACGCTACGGCAACCCTTACTTATGCTCAACAACTATGTGAGCAAATAAAAAATGCAAACACTTGTACGACTCCTTTGTTTTTTATGACTTGGGGACACAAGAATGGAGATACTGCTAATTGTGCCAATGGAGTTACATACCTCTGTACTTATGAAGGAATGGACGATAAGCTATACGAACGTTATATGCAAATGACTAATGAAAATAATGCAGTAGTTTCTCCTGTAGGAAGGGTGTGGAGAGCAATTCGAACACAATATCCATCTTACGAACTTTATACTTCTGATGGTTCGCATCCTTCATTATTAGGTTCTATGGCAGCTGCTTATACATTTTATACGGTAATCTATAAAAAAGACCCTACTTTGGCAACGTTTAATAGCTCACTAGATAGCACGGTTGCAACAAATATTAAAAATGTTGTTAAAAACGTTGTTTACAGTCAATTAGAAGAATGGAAAGTGGGAGTAAATGATACACCAACACAATTTTCTGCACATTTATTAAATAGCACGACTGTACAGTTTACAAATGAAACAGAAGGAGCAACTGAATTCTTGTGGGATTTTGGAGAT
>JBHBEQ010000124.1:0-3297 GCA_041785575.1 Flavobacterium sp. | reverse complement strand
GTCTATATCTGTTTTCACTTGTGTTAAAGCCTTGCTTGGTTTGTCTTCCAAAAGTTTCAATACGATTGGGATGTGCTCTAGTGCATAAGGCATTTCTATCAAATGGCGTCCGGATATAGGCGTGTCAAAACCTGCAATTCCTAAACTCGATATTCTAAAAATTTGATACCTAATAACATCAAACGCTTGTGCTTTATTGATGGTGATGGTATTGAAATACGAATCTATAGCACCAGATTTGTTGAGCATCAATTTTAAAAGACGTATAATTTCTGGATATGGATTTTCTTCCGGTTCGTAAATCTGTTCTTCTAGCACTTGCAGCCCTTCGGGCTCGATTACCGTGTTTTCAGAAAACTCAATTTCGGGCAGGGCAGGGCCGTTGATAAATCTTGAAGAATGTGGCATGAAATACTCTACAGCCCATTCTATTTTTTTATACGTGATACGCAATGCCTCAAAACCCGACTGCAACTCAGCCATTGGTTTTTCTTGCTCTGCCAAGTCGAGCAGTTGCAAGATTTGTTGTTTAAATTCTTTGTTGGTAGTAAGAACGCTTTCTCTTACTTCTGGCAAATCGGTGTCTATGGAATGGTAGGTATTGTTATTACATCTAGTAAATAAAATACTACTAAAGACTAGTAAAAGTAATTTTAAAAAAAACGAGGATAGTATTGTTTTCATAATCTAAAAAAGGATTAGCAGTAATACAAGATTACTGCTAACCCAGCCAAGTTTTAAAGAAAAATTATCGTTGTACATTTCTAATAACTACAATCTGCCCTCCTTCTTTATTGGTATTTACACCCGCACCATCGGCATTGGCAAATTTGTCGTTTCTCCACGTATGCGAATGGATGTTTACCGTAAATGTTCCTGGAACACCTACGATGTGTGAGATGTCTTCCATTGCACCATACTCCCACGAACCAAATTTGTCGAGACTTCCAGATTGGTTATAGGCAGTATTCCAAGCAGCATTACCTCTGTTGTGTTTCATGTTTAGCCAAGGTTTGTAGCTTTTCGATGCAATGTTTAACTGCCATATATACGAATCGTGAGCTGCAGCAGTGTAGTAAGAGTCTCCATCTTCTTGGATATAAACATAGTTTTCCGTCACACACAAGTTGTCTGGATTGATGAGGTTGTGCCCCGGATTAGAATCTCCTTCGGCTACAACTTCTAGTTTTCCAGTAAGCATATTATTGGCATTCAACACCAATTTATACACTCTACCCCACATCGTAAGACCTTGTTTGGGGCTCACACCATCTGAAGACTCTCCCGTTGCTACAAAGTAAATCTCTCTCCCTTTGCCACTTCCTTTTCTATAATCTACGTCTTCTACTCTTGAGAAGCGGATCACTCCATTGTCAATATTCTTTTGGTTGATTTCTGCTCCTGTAAGGTATTTCGCATTCGGGATTTCTACAAATTCTACATCGTAAGACGTTCCTTTGTTCATATCCATTTCCCAAATAATGTTGTCTTTTGATTTCAACGCATAAAGTTTTCCATTGTCTAAATCTCCTTGTGTATCTGCAACGTACATAATCAACTGCCCTGCGGATTGATGTTTAGAAGAATACGATTGGTCTTCTCCGATGAGGATATAAGATTTGCCATTAGAAACATCTTTCGGTAGCGGAACGGCATTTTCCATAGAAGCTTTCCCCAAAGCTGGCTTTACTCTCGATGGGTCAGACGCTTGAGATGCTGGTGCTAAAGGATCTAGTGCGTGTACCATAGACTCCTCGCCAGATTCTCCTGCCGTAAGGAATGCACTAAAACCATGGATCGCAGGTGTTGCCAAAGTAGCCGAACACAATCTAGTAACACCGCCTATTCCGTTGAGAATGTATTCTCCTTTTACAGGCTTAAACGTTTTATCGAGATATACACGCGAAACCGATTTCGTGATTTCGTGGTTGGTGAGCATCAAGTAGCCGTCAGAGTTTGGGTCTTTCATAATCCCCATACCATCTGGCTGTCCTGCAAATACAAAGTCAGGACTCTCAGAAAGTACGTCCGAACTCGAAATAAGTGTTGAGATAGCCAAATCTTCAAAACCTGGCATAGCATAGACAAATGCAGGCTCTTTTGAATGATTTTTAAAACTAATGTTTTCGTTGATCGTTTCTACATCTGGTATAGAACCATTATCATCGTTACAACTTTGAAGACTCAAAAGAGCTAGAGCAAAAAGCCCAATGTGTTTGTTTGTTTTCATTTTGTTAATTAATTATTTTGTCGCAAAGCTATAGCCCTTGTGTAAATTGAATTTTACCCCAACTTTATATAATTGTTAAGTATTACCACCAAATAGATAGAATTGTTAAGGCAATGTTAGGCAATATGATTTTTTTCTTATTTCGAAATACAGAATAAAAAAAAACTCTCCAAAACAACAAAACCACCCCAAAGAAGATTGGAGTGGTTTTTTGCCCCAAAGAGCATTTGTGGGTCTAATAAAAAACGTTTGTTTATTTATCTATTTCTCTGTTGTTTTTTTTAATCTTGCCTTTACCACCTCGTTTATACTTTCTACAATTTCACTGGCATTGGCAATGAATTTTCCATATTTTGCTTTATTGGCAATGTTCATCGCAACGAGATAAGGAATCAATTGTTTGTTGATGACGTCTAAAAGTGGTTTTCGTAGACTAGAAGCACTAGCAAGATTTTTTTTAGTAGCCAATAAAGCTTCGTATTCTGCACGGATGGTAGCAAAATTGTTTTGTGAAGTGCGGATATTTTCGATAGCTTCTTGCACACCAGAAAGCGCAGCTATAGATGTCAAAACACTCTCTGCTGCATAATCCTGTAAGAGCGAATCTATGAGATTTGATTGGCTAGAGTAGTTTTCTTCCGTTATCTTTATGCCATATTTAGAAAAAATAGTGTAGAGTTTTTCTCCGTGCTGCTTCAGACTTTCTATAGGAATGTATCTATATCCGTCTAATAATTTTGCTAATGCTTTAATGGCTTTGTCTCGATCGGCATCTACCTCGTCTAGTTGAGAATATACACCATCTCGTTTCACGGCTTCGGTGATGGCATTTCCTTGTTTTTCGATGGTATCAAAGATTTTTTGCAAGAACGCATCGTCTTGTAAAGATGCTGTTTTTTTGTAAAGTATAGCCAATCTGTTGGCTACATCTCCAAGTTCAGTAACACGAACTGCTGTAATTACTTTTTTCATAATATTAAGATTTAAAAATGATTCAACTTTCTAAATAGAAACTCCCAATATTTTTATCATCCTAATTTCTAAACAGAAAATTCCTCCTTTGGAAG
>JBHBEQ010000123.1:0-5162 GCA_041785575.1 Flavobacterium sp. | reverse complement strand
TAGCTTGTGATTCTGAACTTGTATCTGCTTCACCGATTCCAACAAGACTTAAATTTTTAATTACTGGATTTGAAATTGGCGCAGCATTGTGGTTGTTTGAGTTGTTATCTGCCTCAATACCTCTATTCCCAGAGTTGCTACGTTTTCCATACCAATTTTCATTTGTTCCATTCCAACCTTCTGTCCAGTCAAACAAATCGTCTCCTACTTGCTCACTTGTATTTAATACAACCAAGTTTTTCGTGTTTACAGTTCCTCCGAAAAATTCAAATCCGTCATCAGAACCTTCATATACTTGTACGTTTTCAACTACAGTTCCTTTACCAACTCCAAAGAAAGAAACTCCGTTAAATTCTTTATCAGCGTTATATGCATATCCGGAGTATTCTACTCTTAAGTATTTAATACTTCCTGAATTATCGTTTTCATCTGTACCTCCGTAAGGCAAATCTGAAACCTCAGCACTTGCAGTAGTTCCTTTATTAATTGGAGCTTTTCCACAGATTACAAGACCTCCCCAAGATCCTGGAGTTTTCACTGCAGATGTCATAACTACAGGGTTTGAAGCTGTTCCTTGTACATCAATTTTTCCTCCTTGTGCAACTGCAATATAACGCACCGCTTCAAATTGATTTGCTCCTAAAGCAGTAGCTTCTATAATTACACCAGGCTTAATTGTAAGAGTTGCTCCTGAAGCCACAATCAACTTCCCTGTCAACTTATATGTACCAGATTCTAAAACCACATTTCCTGATTTTATTTCTCCTTGTAAATTATCTCTATTTACAACAAAATCTGATGTATTATCAATAGTTGTATTTGTATCATCTGAAGTACAAGAGATAGTTGTTGTTGCTAACGCAATTGATAAAATAGATAAGCTAAATAATTTTACAACTGTTTTTTTCATTTTTCTTTTTTATTAATTAATTACCTTTTTTGTTCTGGTGCAAAGTTGTAGTAGCTATTTTAATTAAGTGTTAACTTAGTGTAATTTTTGTGTTACCAATTATCGTTTAATGTTAAGTAATGTTTAACTCGCATTGTTTTAACACATTATAACACTTTAGATTTTCTAATCCAACCAAAGCTTTCTATTGTCTATTTATCTATTCGCATTTATATTAGTTAATTACTTCCTCTATTCTACTGGTATATTTCGGAAATTTAATATATTATTTCGGCAACATAAATCAGTAAATAATACATTGATATATGAATAAAGTGTTTATAATTTTCATAACGCACAAGAAGTCTAAACAAACAAATTAAGTATTTTTGTGAGAAAAATAAGCCATTGAAAACCTTCGATTACAAAAACACAACTATACATTATACCGACCAAGGAAAGGGAAATGCGGTAGTTTTTCTGCATGGTTTTTTAGAAAACAAAGAAATGTGGAATACAACAGCATCTTTCTGTTCAAAACACAAAAGGATAATCACTATTGATTTATTAGGTCATGGCAAATCGGGTTGTATCGGATACATCCACACGATGGAAGACCAAGCAGATATGGTATTTTCCTTGCTTTCACACTTAAAATTGAGAAAAATATCCCTTATAGGGCATTCAATGGGAGGTTATGTTGCTTTAGCATTTGCTGAATTGTATCCAGATAGTATAAGACATTTAATTTTACTCAACTCAACTGCTCGAGCAGATTCTACTTTGAGAAAAGAAAACAGAGATAGAGCTATAGAAGCTGTAAAAAACAACAACAATACATTTGTACGATTAGCGATTAACAATCTCTTTTCAGAAAAAAATCAAATAGAATTAAAAAAAGAAATCAAACAACTAATTTCCGAAGCTCAAAAAACACCAACACAAGGTATTATTGCAGCTTTAGAAGGTATGAAAATACGCATAGATAGAGAAGTTTTACTACACTTTAGTCCATA
This sequence comes from Flavobacterium sp., assembly GCA_041785575.1. Lineage (GTDB taxonomy): Bacteria > Bacteroidota > Bacteroidia > Flavobacteriales > Flavobacteriaceae > Flavobacterium. The sequence goes on along the minus strand of JBHBEQ010000123.1, from coordinate 3,257 downwards.
TCCTAAATTATTTATTGCCGGAGCAAACGATAGTATTGTATCTTTAGAAGAAAGCAAATCCCAAACTGAAGATAGTGAAACCATATTGAAAATTGTAAATACTGGACACATGTCATTATTAGAAGAACCCGATGAAATAAATCAAATTATTTCAAATTTCATAAAGAAGTAAAACAGTCTAATAAAAAAACCTCCAAAACTATAGTTTTGGAGGTTTTTAGTATGTTTTTTATAAGTAATTACCCTAAAGATACACGTTTGAATCCAGTGATTTCAAGACCGAAACCTTTTACATAATCACCTACTTTTTTACTATCATCCATGATGAAATTTTGATCAAGTAATGCTTTCTCTTGATCTAAAGTAGTGTTATCAGAGATAAAACGAGCAATTTTTCCAGGGATAATTTTGTCCCAAATTTGCTCAGGTTTTCCTTCTGCTTTCAATTCTGCTTTAGCATCTTCTTCTGCTTGAGCCAATACTTCTGGCGTTAATTGAGCGTAAGAAATGTATTTAGGAACATTTTTCAATGTTTTTCCTAAACGAGCCAATTCCTCATTTTCTTTTTCGATAATTGCGATACGAGCTTCCGTTTCTTTCTCGATGAAAGCTGGGTCGAAATCTTTGTAAGAAAGAGTTTCAGCTCCCATTGAAGCAACCTGCATAGAAACAGATTTAGAAATTTCAGCAGATTTATCGTTAACAGCAGATACTGCAGTTAAAGCAGCGATTTTGTTACCGTGAACATAAGTTCCTACAAAAGCACCTTCTAATACTTCGAATCCACCGATTTCGATTTTTTCTCCAATTACACCAGTTTGCTCGATTAATTTATCAGCAACTGTCATAGAATCGTTATAAGCAGAAGCTAAAAACTCCTCTTTAGAATTGAAGTTGATTGCTTTTTCAACCAATTCTTTAGCTAAAGCTACGAATCCTTCATTTTTACCTACGAAGTCAGTTTCACAGTTAAGAGTGATTACTACACCTCTAGTGTTATCAGCGTTGATGAAAGATACTGCAGCTCCTTCTGTTGACTCACGGTCAGAACGGTTTGCAGCAACTTTTTGTCCTTTTTTACGCAAGATTTCGATTGCTTTATCAAAATCTCCTTCAGCTTCTACAAGAGCTTTTTTACAGTCCATCATTCCGGCACCTGTAAGTTGTCTTAGTTTATTTACTTCTGCAGCTGTGATATTTGCCATTTTATTTCAGATTTAATAGTTTAAAAACAAAAAAAGTCGTTATGGATAGTTGTGAAGGTAACCATCAGCATAACGACTTTAAATTACTGTTAAGATTTATTCTTTTGTAGTAGTTTTTGCCTCTACTTTAGCAGCTTCTTCTTTCTCTGATTTTCTTTCAGAGTTACCTTCAATAACTGCTGCTGTAACTAAAGATAAGATTTTATCGATTGATTTAGAAGCATCGTCATTTGCTGGGATTACATAATCAACTTGACGTGGGTCAGAGTTTGTATCCACCATAGCAAACACTGGAATGTTTAATTTTTTAGCTTCTTTTACTGCGATGTGTTCCGCTTTGATATCAACAACAAACAATGCTGCTGGTAGACGTGTCATATCTGCGATAGAACCTAAGTTTTTCTCTAACTTAGCACGCAAACGATCTACTTGTAAACGCTCTTTTTTAGAAAGAGTGTTGAATGTTCCGTCTTTCTTCATACGATCGATAGAAGCCATTTTCTTTACAGCTTTACGGATAGTAACGAAGTTAGTCAACATACCACCTGGCCAACGCTCAGTGATGTACGGCATATTTGCTGCTGTTGCTTTTTCTGCAACAATATCTTTTGCTTGTTTTTTAGTCGCTACGAATAAAATTTTACGACCTGAAGCAGCTATTTTTTTCAAAGCTTCGTTAGCCTCTTCTATTTTAGCTGCAGTTTTATATAGATTGATAATGTGAATACCATTACGCTCCATATAGATGTAAGGAGCCATATTTGGATCCCATTTTCTAGTCATGTGTCCGAAGTGAACACCTGCTTCTAGTAATTCTTTTACTTCTACTTTGTTTGCCATTTTGTAATAGTTTACGTTCTGTTGTATTAGCAATGGATGAGTAGCGATACAAACATCGGTCTTACCCATTTAGATGCTAAACTACCTCCGACCTCAGCCGGCGAGCAACAAAAACTTAGATTTTTTAATAAATAATATAAAATATTAACGTTTAGAGAATTGGAATCTCTTACGAGCTTTCTTCTGACCGAATTTCTTACGCTCTACCATACGAGGATCACGAGTTAATAATCCTTCTGGTTTCAAGATTGCTCTGTTTTCTGCATCAACTTCGCACATTGCTCTTGCAATTGCCATACGCACAGCTTCTGCTTGCCCTGTAGTTCCTCCTCCATAAACATTTACTTTTACGTCAAAGTTTTCTGCATTTTCTGTTAACGAAAGTGGTTGTAAAACTTTGTATTGTAAAGTTGCAGTTGGGAAATACGTTGCAAAATCTCTTTTGTTCACTGTGATTTTTCCAGTACCTTCGCTAACGTATACGCGAGCTACTGCGGTTTTTCTTCTACCGATTTTGTGAATAACTGCCATTACTTCAATTCGTTTAGATTAACGGTTTTAGGCTGTTGAGCTTCGTGTTTGTGCTCTGAACCTACATAAACATTCAAGTTGCGGAATAATTGCGCACCTAATTTATTTTTAGGCAACATTCCTTTTACAGCTTTCTCAATCAATAATGCAGGATTTTTTTGTTGCATTACTTTAGCTGTTAATTCTCTTTGTCCTCCTGGATATCCTGTGTGACGAACGTATACTTTGTCGTTCAACTTGTTACCAGTAAGGTTAATTTTCTCTGCGTTGATTACAATTACATTGTCTCCGCAGTCCACATGAGGTGTATAACTTGGCTTGTACTTTCCTCTTAATAGCATTGCTACTTTAGAAGCTAAGCGTCCTAAGTTATGCCCTTCAGCATCTACAACAACCCATTCTTTTTGAGCAGTTGCTTTGTTTGTAGATACCGTTTTGTAGCTTAAACTTTCCACAATAATTTACTTTTAAATTAAACATTCCATTCCCAATAAAGGGAGTGCAAAGTTACAACTTATATTTTACTATGCAAATAGTTAGTATTTTTTTTATCATTATTTCCTATCTATCTGCCATTCTACCTATTCCTATTTTACTAAATGTCTTACCAAACACACTGGTATTGGATGCATTTTATGCTGATTCAAACGATTAAGTCTTGTGTAAATTTCCAACACTTTC
>JBHBEQ010000122.1:0-2794 GCA_041785575.1 Flavobacterium sp. | reverse complement strand
GATAAACAATATATAGTGCAGACTATATTCCCATTTCTATTTGGAATCTTATGTAGAAATTGTTTTTCTTGTCTCCGTTGATGTAGCGAAGTTCGTCCATGGTAACCTCTGTTTGGATTTTAAAAGCGTGTTCCCATATATACTTTGTAAGTCCTATACTGTATTGTTTTTGGTGAGGGACATTGATGTTGTATAATTCATTTCTTACTTTTTGAGTAGAAAAACGTCCGATAAGTTCGTATTTAGAAGGAAAATTATAACTCAATTGGTAATCCATACCATTACCTACATAGACGTATCTCATACTTTGGTTTCCATTAGCGTCCACACGTGTTGTAATAGGGTCTTTCGTATTTCTATTCATATAAGCAACCATTCCTGCCCAACCTCTATACTTAAAGATAGCGTCAACCATTGTACTTTTGAGTGTTCGAGGGTCATATAATGCACGTCCGAGAGTACCTTCTGTAAGTGTTGCATGGTTGTTTTGGTGGTATCCTCCAGAGAGCATCATCTTGAAATTTTTCTCTCGTTTTACATCTCCTTCAAAATATTCTCCTCCTTTGGTAAATGTACCAAATGGCAATAATTCTACCTTACCAGTAAGTGCTACACCGTTGTCTTTTGCACTAAAGTTTCTTCCTTGTCCTGTGGTCAAGGCTGTTTTTATACGCCAAGAAAATTTATCTTTAAAATCTTTTAAATAATATGCTTGGAAACCAAAATCACGATCGATGGTAAACCTTGCATTGTTGATTGAACGATCTGTAAGTTGAAGCGCTCCTGAAGAGTTTACCCTTTGACGGTTTCCTGGCAATTTTGTTTGTCCAAGTAAAAACAACCAGTTGCTATTTGGTGCATAAAAAACAGAAGCGTCGCGAATGATTTTGATATTTGCTCCATTTTCATCAGCTGAAACATCACCTGGTGCAAAAGATAATTGAATAGCATATTGAAATTTAGGGTTACCTACGTATCCGTCAAAACGCAAACGCAATCTTCTTACTTGTGCTTCATAGTTAGAGTCTCCATCTTCGTAATCAAAATAAGTAACTCTATTCTGCATTCTAAATCGAATATTGAATTGAAACAAACTATCGGCAGAAGTCATACCTAACCCCTTTCCGAAGTTGTAATAAGGAAGAGCTGCAATTTTAAACTCTTCTTTTTTGTTAGAACCCAAACTATCTTTTACTGGTTCTTGTGCATGCACTTGTGTATGTGCTGCAAATAATGTTACAAATGCTAGTATAATTTTTTTCATACCGTAATTATTATTTTTTGCAAAAGTATAAGTAATTTTGCCCTTAATTACATTTGAATATTAAATAATTGTTAAGTTTTTACCACCAATGGAATCAAAATATATTGCCTATCACTTTACTGTAAAACCACTAGTTCCTGGAGTAGAAATACTTTTGGCAGAGCTTAGTGAAAAAGCCTTTGAAAGTTTTGTAGAGACCGAAACTGGACTTTCTGCTTACGTTCAAGAATCGCTACATTCAGAAGACATACTTGAAGATATCTACATATTAGACTCTGAAGATTTTGAAATCAGCTATAAAAAAGAAATCATCGAACAAATAAACTGGAATGAAGAGTGGGAAAAGAATTTTGATCCTATAGATGTGGACGGAAAATGTTATGTAAGAGCTCCTTTTCATCCTGCAAAAGAGGTAGATTACGAGATTGTAATTGAACCAAAAATGAGCTTTGGTACAGGGCATCACGAAACTACTTTTTTAATGATGAAACATTTGTTAGAAACAGATGTTACTAATTTTGAAGTTTTGGATATGGGATGTGGGACTGCTATTTTAGCCATATTAGCACTAATGAAAGGGGCAAAACACGCCGATGCAATCGATATAGATAATTGGTGTTACCTCAACTCTATCGAAAATGCTCAGAGAAATAATATCAATACTATAGATGTGTATGAAGGCGATGCGAGTTTACTTGCAGACAAGCAAAACAAATACGACTTAGTTATAGCCAATATCAACAGAAATATACTTTTACAAGATATGGATAGCTACGTTAAAAGCATGAAATCAAATGCCATCATCTTGTTTAGTGGTTTCTATACCGAGGATATACCTTATATTAGAGAAGCTGCAGAACAAAATGGACTAATTTTTGAAAAAGAATTAGAAAAAAACAATTGGGTAGCATTAAAATTTGTAAAAAAATAAACTATGGCAACCATCGAAAAAACAAAAGAAGAAGTTTCTTTAGACGAATTGCTTGGTAATGAAAACGAAATCGTATTGTATAACGATGACGTAAACACTTTTGACCACGTGATAGAAACACTTATCAAAGTATGTAAGCACGAGCCTTTACAAGCAGAACAATGTGCTGTTTTGGTACACTACACGGGAAAATGTGGAGTAAAAAATGGCAGTATGAAAGAATTAATTCCTATTTGTAGCGCCCTACTTGATGCGGGACTAAGCGCTGAAATTCACTAAAAACAAACCTACGCTCTATTCTATTTTTTTATTCTTTATCCATTAGAATTTCTATAGAAAAGAGCGTATGTTTATGCCTTTTTATACTTATACTTATTCATATATAAGTAGATTTATTGTTAGCACCTCATATATCTTATACCAATTAAACCATAAAAACACTCATAAATATTTTAATGTAATGATGATTAGAAGTAATTGATTTTACTTTTTGATTGTCCATGGCGTTTAAGGTTTCGTAAAGCCTTTCCCTGAGAAGCTCCATATTTTCAAAAGTCTTGTTTTTAAAGCGTTTTTTTATATATTGCCAAACTTGTTCG
>JBHBEQ010000121.1:0-5981 GCA_041785575.1 Flavobacterium sp. | reverse complement strand
TGGCTAATGGCAATTAGCATTTTAGACTGCAAAAGTAAGGAAATTAATCTTAATATAGCATTTAAAAAAGAGCGGGATTTGGGTGAATAAAAACATAATTTAAATCTTTTATGAGCATATCGGAAAGAATGCGTCTTGATTTTTTAGAATTTTTTATATCAGAAAGGATTTTTCCATCGATGACTTCTGCTTTTGAGGGGTGTAGGGGAGCTACTACATTGTATGTTTTGGATTGGATGTTTTTTTGTAGCATTATATCTACAATTCTACAAATATCTTCGTAATGAATGTGGTTTACGGGTTTGTCTAATTCTTTTACGGGATAATTTTTAAGTTGTCTACTTCCGCCCATTAGTCCGCCCAATCGAAGGATATTGATTTGAGGGAAGGTGTTTTTCATCAAATTTTCGATGGTTAAGATGTTTTGGTTGAGTTCGCTTTCTGTAAATGTGTTTTCGGAAATAGCCATTTCTATGTCGGGATAAATACCGATAGAGCTCATCAAGAAAAGAGGATTTTGATAATTTTTGATGAAGCTACAGATGTTTTCAAAGCGATTTTTTAATCTGTCAATATCTGTGTTTTTTCCGAAAGGAATGGTGATGATAATGGCATCTAATTTTTCTAAAACGTCCCATTGAGGTGAAATGGAAGAGCTTATATCATCGGGAAAAAGCATCTGTGTAGTGGCGTATTTTTGTTTTTTCAATAGCTCTACTTTTTCGATGGAGGTGGCTGTAGTGTGTATTTGAAAATGAGGAGAAAAATGGTGTGCAAGGTGGTTTCCAAGCCAACCACAACCAATAATTCCGAGGTGTTTCATTGTTTTAGGTGCGATTTTATTGATAATTTAAACAGAACTATGTAATAAGATGAGCCGAATAAATATAAAAAAACCGTCTCAATCTCTGAGACGGTTAATTTAATTTTATAAAAATTAGAACTTTTTGTAAGTAAACTCAAGGTTTCCTGTTTGGAATTCAGAGCCAGAAGCAGAACTAGTAATGTCTACACCTAATACGTTATTTGTAGCTTTAACAACGTCGTTGTGAACGAATTCATTATTAGTTCCAGGACCATTGTAGTTTGTAGTGTAGTTAGATTGTTTTAATACGATACCATCTTGTACTACATACACAACATATTTGAGTCCAGTATACTCTTGATTGAATTTGAAAGAAACATTAACAGTTCCACTTGTTTCTCCTAAATTTGATTCGATTTTGATACCAATTGGCGAACTTGTTTGAGCTAAATTAATCGCTTGGTTTTCGTTCATTCTATTACCTGAAACAGCATTCCATACTGCATTTCTGTTCAATACTGCAAAAGGATACCCTCTTTGGTTAGTAGCATAACCAAACTTCGTCCACAAAGCGTTAGATAGAGTAGCCTCATGAGGAGAAAATCTCAGTTTGTCTCCGTTGTGAAGAGCAGCTGCAACTATCTTTTCCGCATTTGCAGAGTGTGTGATATTTTCTATAGAAAATGTAACACGCGGACACCAACCGCACCAAGCACCTGTAAAGTCTTCAATTAGCACTCTGTGTTGAAAATTTGTACCAACCATTACATAATCTTTCGTTACACCACCTTTAGCGTCTTGTGCATTTAATACATTTCCTTCACTGTCTAATACTGCGACAATAACACGCATGTTTTCTGTAGGATTAGGAGTTACCGTTGTACCTGGATCATCTGTCCCGTTACAAGATACGGAACTCAAAGCAACTGTTGCAAGAGCTGCAAGGGATAAAAATACTTTTTTCATTTTCGTTGATTTTTAAATTGTTAATGACAATGTTAATTAGTTATGATAACGCAAGGTAAATACATTTTTTTGAAAAAAAAATATTTTTTGAATAATTTTTTTGTTTTAAGTTTGTAAAAGTAATTTAATAAAAAAAGATAATGAAAAAAGCATTCTTATTATTGATGATGATGGTTTCTTTCAGCTTTTATGCGCAAAAAAAGATGCCAAATATCAATTTGAAAGACTTAGATGGTAAAGTAATCAATGTATCGAAGTACAATTCTTATGAAAAACCAGTTGTAATTAGTTTTTGGGCTACTTGGTGTGGACCATGTTTAAAAGAGCTAACAGCAATCCACGATGTATATCCAAAGTGGCAAAAAGAAACAGGGGTAGAATTGGTAGCGGTATCTATTGATGACTCAAGAACTAAAGCTCGTGTACGTCCTCAAGTAAAAGGGAAAAACTGGAAATACACAATATTGTTGGATGAAAACCAAGAGTTAAAGAGAGCAATGAACGTGGTTAATGTTCCATACACAATGATTTTATATAAAGGAAAGGTTGTTTACTCTCACTCAAGCTATACACCAGGAATCGAAAATGAGATTTACAAACAGATAAAAAAAGCGATTGCTGAAAAATAATGAGAGCTAGTACCGTATTTAAAACACTTCTTTTGTCTTTTTTTGTGCAACAAATGCAAGCACAAGTACTTGTTGGAATAGAATCTAATTCGCAATATTACATGGATGACGATAAGATTTCCATTGCGGAGACAGAAAAAGACAAACCCTTTCGTTCAAATAATTACGTAAAAATAGATTATTTTAAAAATAATTTTGAATTTGGGGTACAGGCAGAATCGTATTTACCTAAGGCAATATTGAATTATTCTCCTATGCTGGAAGGTGCAAATGTCGGAACAATTTACGCACGTTATAACAATGCAGAAAAAGGAGTAGATGTTACTTTGGGACATTTTTACGATCAGTTTGGAAGTGGATTGGTCTTCCGTTCGTGGGAAGATAGAGCATTGGGAATAAACAACGCAATGTTTGGTTCTCGTGTAAAACTGAGGCTGCATGAATCTACAAATATTACCCTGATGGGAGGAAGACAACGTATAGGTATGGGGTTTGATCTTTCTAAAGGAAAAATATACGGATTAAATGCAGAGGTAGATATTACCAACCTGCTTAGAAAAAATGACTATGTATTGAAGTTCGGAACAAGTTTCGTTGGAAGATATGAAGATGTTAGAAATGAGTATCCGAACGTAGAACCAACTACGAATATGATTTCTACAAGATTGGAATATTCGGGAAGCAAGTTTTTAGCAAACGCTGAATATGTGTATAAAACGGATGATGTACTTGTTGAAAATTTAGGTACATTTTATACGGATAGAGTAAGACCTGGAAATGCATTCTTAGTAAATTTAGGTTATACAGATACAGGTTTTGCAGTGAACTTGAATCTACGTAGATTGGAGAATATGTCATTTTATTCTGAAAGAGGTTTGGCTGGAAATGCCTATAATCAGGGAATGATTAACTATTTGCCAGCACTTACCAAACAGTATGATTTCGCATTGCAGAATATCTTTGTTTACCAATCACAAGGTAAATATGGAATGTTTAACGTAAATAAAATTGGTGAAATTGGAGGGCAATTTGACTTGTTTTATGAGTTACCTAAAGGAAGTGTTTTAGGAGGTGAATATGGAGGTAACTTAATTGTTAACGGTTCGTATTGGGCTGGATTGAAAACAAAAGAGTTAGCAGATGGAAATTTGGCAAGTGAAGGTTTCTTAACGGCAGGAGATAAATATTATAGAGATATTGCAGTAGAATACCGCAAGAAATGGTCTTCGAAGTTTAGTACCATTATGATGTATCTCGATCAATATTACAACAAACGAATGGTGGAGGAAACTTACGGAGAAGTAAGAGCAAAGGTTGCTGCAGTAGAAGGTTTGTATTTCTTTAAACCTACGAGTTCTTTGCGATTAGAACTTCAACACCAATGGGCGGATGCAGATCGCAAGAATTGGGCAGGAGGTACTTTGGAATATATGCCAAATGAAAAATTCTCTGTTTTCGTACATGATATATACAACTATGGAAATGATGATGAAAGTATGAGAATTCACTATTATTCTGTAGGAGGAAGTTTTACTAAAGGAGCGACTCGAATAGCAGCTAGTTATGGACGTCAAAGAGGAGGTCTTATCTGTGTAGGAGGAGTTTGTAGAATGGTTCCTGAATCTAATGGATTTACTTTAAATATAACAACGAATTTTTAATCGTTAATAATTGTAAGAGAAGGCTGTCTGAAAAGGACAGCTTTTTTTTTGTTGTATTTTGATGCGATAAAACTTGATTAAATCAAGAGATGAATGTTGTGTTTCAACTAGTTCTGTTTTCTTGAAAGTTGAAATAACATAGAAGTTGAATTTTCATTATGTATTCAAAAGAAATGAAACCATGATAATATATTGGAATGGGATATTAAATTTTCGCTCTATAGTGCAAAATAAATGGTATTGTACCAATATTCATGGTAACAAATCAAATTGATTGAAATAAAAGATAGAAATTAGGAAAGATAAACTGTGATAAGAATTCACTTGAATTTTTCGAGTTAATCTATGTTATTTAATAAAATGAACTAAAATAGTAGGTGATTATGTAGTTAAACTTTAACTGTTTTGAGAATAAAAAATCGACTTCACTTAGTCAGAAATATTATTATAATTTCATTGAGCGAAGTCGATTTTTTATATGCTATTTTAGCAAAAGAGATTAATACTTCTTACCAAATTTTGCTGCTTCTGCTTTAGCTTCAGGTAAGAATTTTTCAATATCTTTTACTCTAGTGGAACTGCTAGGGTGTGTGCTTAAAAATTCAGGTGTTGATCCACCTCCTTGTTGTGCCATACGTTGCCAAAAAGGTATTGCTTCTGCTGGATTGTATCCTGCAATAGCCATCAAGATTAATCCCAATCTATCAGCTTCCGTTTCGTGCGAACGACTAAATGGTAACATTACGCCTAAATTACTTCCCAATCCATATACTTTTGCAATTGCTTGTTGAGTAGCTTGAGATTTACCAGCTGAAGCAGCACCGATTACAGTACCCAACACTTGTTGTCCCATTGCTGCGTCAACTCTCTGACGGCTGTGACTTAGAAGGGCGTGAGCCACTTCATGCCCCATTACTGTTGCCAAACCAGCGTCATTTTGAGTAACTTTCATTATTCCTGTAAAGACAGCTATTTTTCCTCCAGGCATACACCAAGCATTAATTTGATCGTCTTGAATTAATCGGTATTCCCATTTGTAATTTTTTATTTGTTCTTGAAATCCTCTAGAATTCATCCAAGCAATTGCGGCATTCTTGATTTTATCTCCAACTACTTGTACACGTTTTGCATCTGCAGTTCCTGTGACTACTTTACTTTTGGAAATAAACTCATTGTATTGAGTCAATGCTTGTGGAATTAGAGAGCTATCTTCGTTAGTAATTGCTATTTGCTTTTTACCAGTCAATGGATTAACTGCACAAGATAATGCAAATGCAGTAACCATACTTAAAATCGTGATTTGTTTTAGTTTCATAATTGCAATTTGTTTTGTTGTTATTTTTTTTCTTTATATACCTTTTTTAAATTCAATAAATTCATTGCGTTGGGTTGTAATCCTCTTACGTTGCTCTGTGCAAATCTCACAACCTTGTCGTAGAATAGCACAATTACTGGTGTTTCATTTGATGCTATCTTATTCATTTTTTTATACAATTCAATGCGTTGTTCTTCATTGGTAATAGATAAAGATTGGTTGTACAACTCATCATATTGTGTATTTTTATAGTGCGTGTAATTTGGTCCATTAGGGCTAAAATTTTTGCTATAAAAAAGAGATAAATAGTTTTCTGCATCAGGATAATCAGCAATCCAACTTCCTCTAAAAAAAGATACTTTTCCCGTTGCAATAGATTGTCTTAGTGTCGAAGGAGGCATTACATCAATAGAAACTTCTACGCCTATTTTTTGCCATTCTCTTTGCAAAAATTCTGCTATATCAACATAGGTGTTATTGGTAGACAGAGTAAGTTTTACGGGTTTATTAGTTTTGTTTTTGTAATCTTGTATCCATTCTTTTGCCAATTGTGGTTGATATGTGAAAATGTTTTTGTCATCATAGCCATCTAATCCAATCGGAAT
>JBHBEQ010000120.1:0-3412 GCA_041785575.1 Flavobacterium sp. | reverse complement strand
TAACCGATTGTGATAATCAGCACGAAGTCCAGCAGTAAAACTAAAATTATCAGCATTATCATATGCATATTCAAAAAAAGCTCCTATCCCGTAATCATTTCTGTTATAATCATTTACAAGTGGATTTACATTGACAAATTCGTTATATCCATCGAAAGTTGTGGTAATTCCAGTGGTAAATTTGTTGAGCGTATTCCCAATGATAGAATTAAAAATAGCATTAAAATAGGCACTCTGTTGGCGAATATCATATTGATTTCGACCAAAATAAGAGATTTGGTCATAATATTTGTAAGCTCCTTGAAAACCAATACTTTGGAACCCTAAATCTTTCCATACATAGCCCGCTTTGGCAGCTACATTAAACTGGTTAGTTTTTATATTGCTTCCCCAAACAGAATAGGTTGGGTTGTACAAATTGGCACGAAAATTTTTCTCTCCTGTAGTTTTTTCATCTATAAAATAATGTAGAATAATTTTAGATTCCCAACCTGTTTGTTCGTTAGCATATTGCCAACGATTCATTATGTTAATTTGATTCCCCAATGGCATATCCAAAAATCCGTCGTGGTTCATATCAGCTCTTTTGTTACGATAATTTCCGTGTAGATAAAGTCCTGAGTGCCAATGTTCTGAAATTCTTTCATTCAAATGTGCGTTAAGTTCCATTCGTCCTTCATCAGAAGTATATAAATTTAAGAAAAAAGGCTTGTCAGATATAGGTTTTACCAATTCGGTATTTATCTGACCGGCAATACTTTCATAACCATTGATAACGCTTCCTGTACCTTTAATAATTTGAATTCCTTCAACCCACGTACCAGGCACGAACGTCATTCCATACACTTGTGAAGCTCCTCGAATGGACGGAATATTCTCTTGTGTCATAAGCAAATACGGACTTGAAAGCCCCAACATTTTGATTTGTTTTGTCCCTGTTAAAGCATCAGAAACACTTACATCAACTGCTGTATTGGTTTCAAAACTATCCGAAAGGTTACAACAAGCCGCTTTGAGCAATTCACTACTATTGATGTTAATTACATTTGCTGTTTTATAATACAATTTTTCAGTTGATTTTCGCTTTTGGATAACTTCAACGGCTTCAAGCTGATTGGCATCTTCGGTCAAAGTAAGTGTGATATATTTCATTGGGTCACTCACACGAACATTTTCTGTTTTGTATCCTAAATAACTGATTATCAGATTTTTTTTGTCAGATGTGTAAGGAATGATAAAACGTCCGTTTTCAGTAGTAGTTGTCCCAATAGTTGTTCCTTGCCAATATACATCAACACCAATGGCAGGTTCTGTTTTTCCGTCCTCAGTAATTGTTATTTTCCCTTGAACGACGGTTTGTGCAGACAGTAATGTCCCACAAAGCAATAGAATAAATACAATATATTTTTTCATATAATACTCTGTTATACAAGTAATTAAACTTGTTTTTATTAAATAATTTTTTTAGATTTTTAAAAAATACGATACGCCAATACTTATACAATTACAAAATATAATTGTACATATTGTGTAACAAAAAAGTCAAAAATTATTTATTGTTAACAGAGAAATTGCTCAGCAAGAATAACAATATCCTTGGTAAGCAACAAAGGAGAATAGTTTAAAAATGAAATTTCTTTTTTTGTAGTAACAACTTCATTATCAGTAATATAAAATATTTTATCAATAATTACTGATAATGAAGTTTGTATTTTTTTGATTTCAATAGAAGTATTGACCAAAGAGGAATTAATGTTACTTTGGGTAACAATTGTGTTGGTAGTACAACAATCGGAATGTTTTTTTAAAGTAATTTCAGAAAGAGAAATATCTTTTTGACAACACTTTTGAACAGAGTTTTCTTCTTTTTCACAGTTATCCGTGTCTTTTTTAGTAGTAGAAAAAGAGATGTCGCTAAGTTTCTCTTGACAGAAATGTATATCCACAGAAACCTCTACCGACGAAGTCAGTATCAAAAGCGATAACACAATCGCAAAAAATCGGTATGTGGAAGAAAAATATTTCATCGTGGCAAAGATATAACTTTTTTTGTTACAATTTGTTTAAAAATTCTATTTTATACAATAATTATAAAAAATTAACTTTATTCTTAAATAATGTAATTTGTATAAATATCTGATTATTAGATTTTTGAAGAGAAATAAAAATAATTTTAGGTATAATGGACAAAATTGAGACTGTTTTTCATCTCTAATATTTGGACACAAAAAAAGCATTTAGTACCTTTTCTGTATAAGACAAGATGCTATGTATTTAGAGGTTTTAGGGCTTCATTTCATTGGCAGATTGTTGGGAGTTAGTCAAGCTTCGGTGATAAAAACTGGGTACAAAAATACAGGCAAAATTTGTCAGAAATAAGAATTAACAAGTCGTTTAAATTCATTGAATTAGAATGAGTTACACACTTACATTCAGCAAAAAAACTATTGTTGGTGCTGTTGATAGAAACGAACGAGAATTGATTGATTTTAAGGTAGAAGACCAAACAAACAGGAATAAAACTTTGACAAAACATTGAAAACAAGCATATAGACATAGTTTTTTCTGGCTTTTGGAAGTCTTATAAAGAAATATTCCAACTGAAAAGTTGCACCAAAACAAAGCAGAAACTTTTACTACTGAAGGATTTAATAATTTAATCAGACATTATTTAGCAAGATTCATACGAAAAACAAAATGCTATACAAAAGTTTAGAAATGATGATTTTGTCTTTAAAACTATTAATGGCTAAAAAGAAACAATACCATATCTATGTGAATTTACCAATACCAAATTTTCTATAAACCAGCCATTTCTGGATACTTGGCAATCATTTCTTCACGTAACTTCTCCACAATCATTCTGATAAGTGGTACGTTTGCCATTTCTTTAAGAACTAAATGTAGTAAAATTTTTTTTCCAGCTGAAATAGACGTTAAGTGTACTTGCCCCTGATAAAAAATAGAGACATTCTGTACATTTTTGTCATGCAATCCTTCCGTATTTTCAAAGGAACGAATAGCATTTTTAAAAATTTCTATCTGATATTGACTTGCTTTTCGGTTATCTTCATTATTGATTGTTCGATACGCCAAAACCTCCGCATTTTCAGTACTAACAAGCGATACTGAAATAAGGTCAGGAACGTTTTCAACTAACTTATCAGCATAGACATTTATAGCATTTTGTAGCATATTAACTGAAAAACATACTTTTAAAGTTACTTACTTTTTTAAGTGCTTCTGGTTCGTGGAGCATTTGACGTAGCATTTCATCAGAAATTTCCGTAGTCAATAATTCATAACTTTCCTTGTGAACTACACTTAACAGAGCAAGATTAATTTTTGCTTCGCCAACCAAATGTATCAAATAATTCATTTTTTTTGACACATAAATAACATGCGTCTGCTC
>JBHBEQ010000119.1:0-7339 GCA_041785575.1 Flavobacterium sp. | reverse complement strand
TTTGCTTTATTGGCTTCTGAAGGATTATTTCCTTTAGATATTTCTTGATTTACTTGTTCTAAAGTTGGATTATTCTTCCAAAAGTTTGCAGATAATAGTGAATTTTCTTGTGCATTTGCAAAGTAAGACACTAATAAGGCCAATGTTAGTACAATTTTCTTCATACGAAGCGTTTTTATTTATTATTTAGACTGATTAAAACATTGCAAAGGTAATTTTTTTTTGTAAAAAGTCTAAATAAATCTGAAGTTTAACATTTAAAAAACACTTTTGAAAAAATATGCAATGGCATCTACATTTTAAACCACGCGAAGAAAAGCAATACTTAAGATAGCTTGTACCAAAACAATGGCAAAAAAATAATATCTAAAAGGTTGTTTTTTTGTCTTATGTCGATATTTATTCATTGCCATATACGCCCCAAAACTTCCTCCAAAAGCAGAAATGAGCAATAAATTACGTTCAGGAATACGCTCTTTAGCTTCTTGAGCGCGTATTTTATCTATACGAACAAGCGTAAATGCGACATAATTTACCAACATCAAATAGAACAATGCGTATTTCATAGCCTTAAAATAATTTCAAAGATAGTATTTTTGCATTTAAATACATCTTTATGCAAATTATAGAATTTATAAAAAAGCAAATAAACGCCCCTGAGAAGAGCATTCAAAATACGATAGAACTATTATCGCAAGATCACACCATCCCTTTTATTGCGAGATACAGAAAAGACGCAACAGGTAATCTTGACGAAACCATTATCGAACAAATACAAAAAAGTGCTATTCTCTTTGATAATATACAAAAGAAAAAAGAAAGTATCCTTGCAAATATTGAAGAACAAGGTAAGCTCACTGAAAGTTTGGCATCAAAAATTTCCAATTGTTTCAATTTATCTGAATTAGAAGATTTATATCTTCCATATAGAAAAAAGCGAAAAACCAAAGCGGATATTGCTCGAGAAAATGGATTAGAACCTCTTGCAAAAATGATTCTTTCGCAAAACCTAAATGACATTGCTTATACTTGTGAAAAATTCATCAATAGTAAAGTCACCTCAGCCGAACAAGCAAAACAAGGTGCTAGAGACATTATTGCGGAATGGATTAGTGAGAATGTTTACATCCGAAAGAAAATTAGACATTGGTTCTTGCAACAAGCAACTATTTCTAGTAAAGTAATTACAGTAAAAAAAGAAGAGGAAAACGCACTGAAATACGAACAATATTTCGATTGGACAGAGTCTTTAAAAAATGCAGCGGCACACAGACTATTAGCAATGTTACGTGCAGAAAATGAAGAATTTATACGAATAAAAGTAGAAATAGATAAAGAAAAAACAATCGAATTTATCTGCAATGAATACATCAAAAACGAAAAGCACGAAACAGCTCAAGAAATAAAACTCGCTTGTATTGATGCCTATAAGAGATTAATAGAACCTTCCATTGCCAACGAAGCACTACAAGAGTTTAAAACCAAAGCAGATGTAAAATCAATTGATGTTTTTTCCGAAAATCTAAAACAATTATTACTTGCACCTCCATTGGGTGAAAAAAGAATACTCGGAATAGACCCTGGGTATAAGACTGGTTGTAAAGTGGTTTGTATTGACGAAAATGGGAATTTGTTATACAACGAAACCATTTACCCTCATCCTCCACAAAAAGAAACAGCTATGGCGAGTAAAAAAATTCGTTCGATAGCCAACTCTTATAAAATAGATGCTATTGCTATAGGAAACGGAACAGCCTCTCGCGAAACAGAAGCATTTATCAAAAAAATTGCTTTTGACAAACCAATACAAGTATTTGTTGTTAGTGAAGCTGGCGCATCTGTATATTCTGCATCAAAAATTGCTAGAGAAGAATTTCCAACATACGACATCACTGTACGAGGAGCCATCTCCATTGCAAGACGCTTACAAGACCCGTTAGCGGAATTGGTTAAAATAGAGCCAAAGGCAATTGGTGTAGGACAATACCAACACGATGTTGATCAAAATTTACTCAAACAATCACTAGATCAAACGGTGAGCTTTTGCGTTAACAAAGTGGGTATAAATCTAAACACGGCGAGTAAATCACTATTGAGCTATGTAGCCGGAATTGGAGGAAAATTAGCAGAAAATATCGTAAAATACAGAGAAGAAAACGGAGCATTTGTTGATAGAAACCAATTAAAAAAAGTTCCTAGGCTCGGTGATAAAGCCTTTCAACAAGCGGCAGCCTTTGTTCGAATTACCAACGCAAATCACCCATTAGACAACTCGGCTGTGCACCCTGAGGCATATCCTATAGTCGAAAAAATGGCGAAAAATTTGAATGTAAAACTTACAGATTTAATAACGAATAACGAACTTATTCAAAAAATCAATCCTGAAGATTACATCTCGAAAGATTTTGGGACTTTATACATCAAAGACTTATTAAAAGAATTAAGCAAACCTGGATTAGATCCACGTCAACAAATAAAAATCTTAGAATTTGACAAGACTCTTAAAACGATAGACGATGTAGTAATAGGAAATACGTACAATGGAATTGTGAATAACATTACCAATTTTGGATGTTTTGTCGATATAGGAATCAAAGAAAGTGGATTGGTTCACATTTCACAACTAAAACAAGGTTTTGTGTCTGATGTCAACGAAATTGTAAAACTTCATCAACACGTAGTCGTTAAGGTTTTAGAGGTAGATACAACAAAAAAACGATTACAACTTTCAATGATTTTAGACGGAGAAAAATAAACCATAGCTTGAAATAATTCCAATCATATTTTTACTCGAATAAAAATCCTAATAAGATTTTAACTACATTTGTTATATGAAATTTTCAGACATCATAGGACATCAATACATCAAAAATCACTTGACACAAAGTGCTGATGAACAACGAATACCACACGCTCAACTATTTGTTGGCCCTGAAGGAAGTGGAACTTTGCCTATGGCAATTGCCTATGCACAATACCTAATTTGCAATAATAGCAATGGAGAAAATACCGGTGAAAATGTAGCTTGTAACATCAAAATAAATAAATTGCAACATCCCGACTTACATTTTATTTTTCCAAATAATAAAGTAAAAGAAAGTGATAAAGAACCGTATTCTGAAATGTTTACAGAACAATGGGTAGAGTTCGTAACGGAATATCCTTATGGGAACCTTTCAGATTGGCAAAATTTTTTGGGTGTAGGAAATAAACAAACTATAATCAACGTTCGAGATGCTGCATCTATTCTTAAAAAATTATCCCTTAAATCGTACGAAGGTGGTTATAAAGTGATGATTATTTGGATGCCCGAAAAAATGAATGCTGAAGCATCTAACAAAATTCTAAAAATATTAGAAGAACCACCTCAACAAACGGTGTTTATTTTAGTTTCTGAAAACGAAAAAGCTCTTTTACAAACTATTACTTCGCGCTGTCAAATCATTCGTTTTAATAGTCTTTCAGAAAATGAAATCACTGAAGCACTACTAAAACAAAACAAATGTGATGCAAACGAAGCAACCTTAATTGCAAAACAAGCACACGGCAATTACAACAAAGCATTGAAAGCTCTTAACAATACAGAGTCGGATTTACCTTTTGACGAATGGTTTGTATCATGGGTTCGCTCTGCATTTTTAGCAAAAACAAAAGCTAAAGTGGTTGCCGATTTAATTTTATGGAGTGATGATTTAGCAGCAATAGGAAGAGAAAAACAGAAGTTGTTTTTAGAATATTGTCTTGAATTATTCCGACAAGCATTTATGCTAAACTATAATGTTTCTGAATTGGTATATATCCATCCGAAAGCAGGAAATTTCAAATTGGAAAAATTTGCTCCATTTGTACACGAAAACAATATTTTTGAAATTTACAAAGAAGTTTCAGATGCTATTTACCACATTGAACGCAACGGTAATCCTAAATTAATATTTACGGATTTATCAATCAAGCTTACCAGATTGATACACGTTAAAAGTAGTCCAATAGAAGAGAAACAATAACTATATTAAATTATGGAATATTTATCTTCATTATTAGATTTCACAATGGCTTTTATTTAGCTTATATACATTTCTTGTGTAAAGAAAGAAATTAGTTGTTAAACAATTTATTTAAAAGTCCTTATAAACACAAAACAACGCATTAATTTACAATGCTTTACCTATAAACCCATTCTACTAGAGTGGATTTTTTATAATATAAAATAAGTACGAAATTATCAATACATCATTAAATAGATGCGAAGTATAATTTTCAAATAACTTCGTTAATCTTTATTGAATAAACAAATGTTGTATATCGTTTTTATTTTTTGATAAATTTCAAATCCGATATGCACTCGAAAACCTTGCACTTTTTAAAACCAAAATACATTACCATTGCTAACATCAGACCTGAATACACCTTCACAATAGAAAAGAAATAGAAACAAATATAGATTTTCAATAGCAACAATAAAAAAAGGTTGCCTAAAAACTTAGACAACCTTTTTATGCTCCCCCTCTTGGGCTCGAACCAAGGACCCTCTGATTAACAGTCAGATGCTCTAACCAACTGAGCTAAGGAGGAGTGTATAACATTAAATAAATAAAAATGAAATTCTTTCTAAGCTCCCCCTCTTGGGCTCGAACCAAGGACCCTCTGATTAACAGTCAGATGCTCTAACCAACTGAGCTAAGGAGGAGTGTATAATATTAATTAAAAAAAACAAATTTGCTCCCCCTCTTGGGCTCGAACCAAGGACCCTCTGATTAACAGTCAGATGCTCTAACCAACTGAGCTAAGGAGGAAACTAATATGTACACTCTAAAGAATTTCTAAGAACTAATTCAAAACGAGTAACCTCATTTTTGAGACGCAAATATACTACCTTTTTTTTATTTAGCAAATATTTTTTTATTTTTTTTTACTTCGCAAATATGGCTTTATAAATATCATTTCCGTTGGCAAACAACAACAACGCTATTAACAACACAAAACCAATCACTTGTGCGTATTCCATAAACTTATCGCTTGGTTTTTTCCCTGTTATCATTTCAAAAAGCAAAAACATAACGTGACCTCCATCTAAGGCAGGAATTGGCAATAAATTCATTACTCCCAACATAATAGAAAGCAATGCTGTTATTCCCCAAAACATTTCCCAACTCCAAGTCTGTGGAAAAATATCAAAGATTGCTTTAAATCCTCCCACTCCCTTATAGGCTCCTGTTTCTGGATTTGCAATCATCTTTAACTGTTTAAAATAACCTGAAAGCTGGTCTTTTCCTTTTTGTATTCCTAATGGCACTGATTCTAAAAACGAATAATGATCTGTATTTAACTTATACAAACCTAGTTTTTCTGCATCTTCTGGTTTGATTCCAGCTTGATACACACCTAATTTTCCATCTTTATTTAACTCAATCGTTACTTGCTCTTCTACGCCATCACGTTTGATTTTTGCTGCCACTTTTTTACCTGCATACAACTTTCCGTATTTTTCTACTTCATCAAAATAACGAATTGCTACTGTATCTATTGACGTGATGAAATCCCCTTGTTTTAACACGTTTACATTAGGTGAATTTTCATCAACTCCTCCAACAATAAAAGGCATTCGAGGCATTACTATTTTTTCACCTTTATTATTGATAACACTGTTTACAAAATCAATTGGCAAAGTAATATCTTGATTTACACCATTTCTTTCAATAGTAATATTTTTAGCTGTCAACAATTTGATTTGTGCCTCGTTAAAACGATCAAGTTTTTCTCCATCAACTGCTATGATTTTATCTCCAGACTGCATTCCTGCGTCTTTTAACTCTTGAGAAACTACCCATACACCATCTTTCAAACTATCATTTGCTATGTATTTATCTCCGTAATACCACGTCATTCCAATGTAGATTAAAAATGCCAGGATAAAGTTTACCGTAACTCCTCCTAACATAATTATCAATCTTTGCCAAGCAGGCTTAGAACGGAATTCCCAAGGCTCAGGATCTTTTTTCATTTGTTCGGTATCCATACTTTCGTCAATCATCCCAGATATTTTTACATATCCTCCAAGTGGAATCCAACCAATACCATATACCGTTTCTCCTATTTTCTTTTTGAATAAAGAAAATTTATAATCAAAAAATAAGTAAAATTTCTCTACTCTTGTTTTAAATAATTTCGCTGGTATAAAATGTCCTAATTCGTGCAATATAATTAGCAAGGACAAACTCAATAAAAATTGAGAAGCTTTAATTAACAATTCCATATTATTTTTTTCATTTAACTCGCAAATTTAAACTTTTTTCATTGTTGTTTTCTTTTTCAAAAATCTTTTTATGTAAAAAATAACAATCCTCAATGCTATAACACACTTTGCTAATCAATTTGAAATATAGAAATAAACTTAATGTACACTTAATACATAGGTAACAATCAGTTAATATTACCAAAATACCTTCGCTCCATGAAACAAATAAGATTAAACTTAAGAAAAAGATTGATATTTCTGTTGGGAATAGGCATTTTTATAGGTTGTGAATCTAAAAACAACTCTATTAAAATGAAAGGTTCCGACACAGAAGTCAACTTAGCTGTGAATTTGGCAGAAAAATACACAGAAATGGACTCGAAATTCAGCATTGCAATTTCGGGAGGAGGCTCGGGATTAGGAATTACATCTCTATTAAACGGGCAAGCGGATATTGCGAATTCTTCACGACCTTTATCGGACAAAGAAATCAAACAATTCAAAGACAAAAACATTGAGTTAAAAACTGTTGTTTTTGCAGAAGATGCGACTGCTTTTATCGTGCATAAAGACCTACCTTTAGAAGAAATAGATTTAGAAACCCTAAAGAAAATACTTACCGGTGATGCTGAAAATTGGTCGGAAATCATACCTTCTATAAACCTACCAATTAACATCTATGGAAGACAAAGTAGCTCTGGTACTTATTCTTTTATTAAAAAGAAATTGAAAATCGAATTTTCTAATGCTGCTAAAGAGATGACGGGTAACGCTCAAATCTTAGAAGGTGTAAAGGTTGATAAATCAGGAATAGGATATGTAGGTGCTGGATATGTTGCCCACAATGGCAATCAATCTATTAAAATTCTAAAAATAAAAGAAACTGAAAATTCAATCGCATATTCACCGGTAGATCCAGAGGCTATCAACAATAGCTCTTATTATTTTCAACGCCCTTTATACCAGTTTGTTTTATCAAAATCTTGGCATAAAGTAAAACCTTTTATAGATTTTGAAAACAGTGTTGAAGGGAAACAAATGATTAAAGATCACGGTTACTACATTAAAGAACAATAATTATGAAATATAAAACACGACTCTCTT
>JBHBEQ010000118.1:0-3327 GCA_041785575.1 Flavobacterium sp. | reverse complement strand
TTTATCATAATGACTTTCGTAAGTCCGTTGCTATTTTTGCTCTTTATTGGTTTGATAGCATTTCTTAGTACCTCTGAAACAAAAGTAAACAACATAGGTATTCACGATGAGTCAGGCATTTTTATTAAAGAATTCAAATCTGACGAGCATTACAACTATATCGATGTTTCTCTTTTGGATAAAGAAACTCTTAGAGACAGCTTGATTTCTAAAGCTTACGATGGAATACTTAACATTCCAAAAGTTGATAACTTTAACGAATATAAAACTAAGATAACCTACAAATCTGATGATAGTCCGAGTATTGAAGTTTTAAACCAACTCGAATACATTCTCAATAAAAAACTTTCTTCAGAAAGTTTGTCTAGAGCTGGTTTTGATACTTTAGCAATTGAAAAAACAAAAATTAATGTAAACTTATCACTTGAAAAAGCAGAAAGTGGAGAAAAAACAATTGCAGGAGTTAATGAAATCAAAGTTTTTTTAGGAACAGCTGCTGGCTACCTCATCATGATGTTTATTATTATCTACGGAAATCTTGTAATGCGTAGCGTAATAGAAGAAAAAACCAACAGAATTATTGAAATTATCATTTCTTCGGTAAAACCAATACACTTAATGCTTGGAAAGATTATAGGGACAACTCTTGCTGGTCTTTTACAATTCTTAATTTGGATTGCAATTGGAGGTGCCATTATGTTTGTTTCTCAAATATTCTTCAATATCACCCCTTCGGAATTACCTGCTTCGGAAATTGCACCAACTATCTCCGATGCACCTCAAAATATGATTAATGTTTATTTGAAAGAAATCTTTCAATTGCCATTGTTTACAATGATTGCATCCTTTTTATTGTTTTTCATAGGAGGATATTTTCTATATAGCTCTATATATGCTGCAATTGGTGCCGCTGTAGACAACGAAACAGATAGTCAACAATTTATGTTTCCGATTATCACACCTTTAATGCTTGCTATGTATGTAGGATTTTTCACCGTATTAAAAGATCCTCACGGAACAATAGCAATGATTTTCTCTTTTATTCCTTTTACCTCACCTATTGTTATGTTGATGCGTATTCCGTTTGGTGTACCTCTTTGGCAAATAATCCTTTCTATTACAATATTATTTGCTACATTTCTCTTTATTGTATGGGTTTCTGCAAAGATCTATCGCATAGGAATATTGATGTATGGAAAAAAACCGAGTTGGAAAGAAATGTATAAATGGCTAAAATATTAATCTAAATATGAGTAAGATATTAATTATCGAAGACGAACCTGCAATTCGTAGAGTGTTGTCAAAAATATTGTCTGAAGAAAACAATACTTACGAAATAACAGAAGCTTCTAATGGAGAAGAAGGACTCGAAATCATTAAAAACAATGATTTTGACCTCGTTATTTGCGATATCAAAATGCCTAAGATAGACGGTGAAGAAGTACTGGAAGAAACTAAAAAAATAAAATCTGAGATTCCTTTTATTATGATTTCAGGACACGGAGATTTAGAAACTGCAGTAAACACTATGCGTTTAGGTGCTTTTGATTACATTTCAAAACCACCAGACTTAAATCGTCTTTTAACTACTGTTCGCAATGCTTTAGACAAGAAATCACTAACTGTTGAAAACAAAATACTGAAGAAAAAAGTTAGTAAAAAATATGAAATTATCGGAGAAAGCGAGCCTATACAAAAGGTAAAAAGTATGATAGAAAAAGTAGCTGCTACTGATGCTCGTGTACTCATTACTGGACCAAATGGAACAGGTAAAGAACTCGTTGCTCATAACATACACGAAAAAAGCACGCGTTCGTCATTCCCGTTAATTGAAGTAAACTGTGCTGCTATCCCTTCCGAATTGATAGAAAGTGAATTATTTGGACACGTAAAAGGTGCATTTACTTCTGCCGTAAAAGACCGTGCAGGAAAATTTGAAGCTGCAAATAATGGTAGTATTTTCCTTGACGAAATTGGTGATATGAGCCTATCTGCTCAGGCAAAAGTACTCCGTGCTTTACAAGAAAATGTAATCACTCGCGTAGGTGCTGACAAAGACATTAAAGTTGATGTAAGAGTTATAGCTGCTACTAATAAAGACTTACGCAAAGAAATTGAAGAAGGTCGTTTTAGAGAGGATTTATACCATCGATTGGCCGTAATTCTCATCAAAGTTCCAAGCTTGAATGATCGCAGAGATGACATCCCTATTTTAATAGAGCATTTCACAAAGAAAATTGCTGAAGAAAACGGTACAACTCCTAAAAAATTCGAACCAAAAGCTATCGATTTATTACAATCATACGATTGGACAGGAAATATTCGTGAACTTAGAAATGTAGTTGAAAGACTCATTATCCTAGGCGATAAAACTATTACAGAGCAAGACGTTCAACTATTTGCTGCTAAATAATATTATGAAGTTAAAAAAAATAAATCTTAATTTATTAAACAATCTCAATGAAAACGGTTGGAAATCTCCGGATGTCTTACTAAAAGAATCTTTTGGAATTATTAAAGGAGGAAACGATTCCATCATTATAAACGAAAATACCAAACAAAATATTCTGCATTTATGTATCCATAGTATACAAAAAACAGAAAAGAGTTTTGAATTGTCACCTAGGGTTTTGATTGTTGCTAAAGACAAACCTACAGTTTTAGAAATTTTCGATGCAATGAATATTTATGCTAAAGATAGTTCTTTGAGAATATTCTATACTCATGATAAAACAAATCTCGACGAAGATAAAAATCTCATTTCTTTAGGTGTAGATATTCTTATCGGTACTCCTACAAAATTAAACGAAATGTTTAGTAGTGCTGGTTTTGATGTAAATCAACTAAAAATGTTAGTTTATTATGAATTAGACCAACTATTAAAACTTCGACACGAAACTATCCTTTATCGACTTTCGGAAAGTATTGGAAAAACACAACGAGTGTATATTCTTACCGATATAAACGAAAAAACAGAACTTTTTATTGACAAAACCACAGTAGAACCCTATTGGTTTGAAAATGAAGATTTGGAAAATGAAGAAGAATAAAAAAGCTGTATCACTTTTGTGATACAGCTTCTTACTTATAATTCTACTCCTCTATGAGATTACAATTTGAAAGTCAATCCAAATGTTGCTGTAGAGAAGAAGTTGTTAAATACGTTTAAGTTAACGTTTGTTTCTGATACAGCTTTAGCTCCTTCAACTTTAGAAGAGTTATAAGATAAAATATCAGACAATCCAAAGTTTACAGCAATTTTTGGCGTTACGAAATAGTTAAATCCTAATCCTAAACCTGCTGCTGTAAAATTAGCTTTTGGACTTT
>JBHBEQ010000117.1:0-7249 GCA_041785575.1 Flavobacterium sp. | reverse complement strand
TATAAATAATACAAAGGTAGATTCCGATTCATCAAGTAATCCTACAAATACTCAAATAATAGTATTAGACCCCAACCAAATCAAATCCGCAACGGACAATGTAGGCACATATTCAGAAGATAGTGATGATATAAGGTATCAAATAGTTGGCGAACAAGAGCCTTATTTTAGCGTATTGCCAACCAATAGGGAGTATAACCAAATTACACGACAAGCAAGAGAGGGAAAAAGCAAACAAGCGTTTTTAAACGCAATTCACAATTCTGAATGGTATTCTAAACTACCTCAAGACGAAAAAGAAAGATTTGCCGATACAAAGACTACAAAAGAATTAGTATCGGAGTTTAACAAAGCTCTTGCACAAAAGAGGGAGTTAAGAAACAAACAACTGCTTGAAAACAACCAAAAGCAAAATATTCAAGAGAGCGACAAGGCTAAAGAAGAAGTCGTTGTGAATAACAACACGAGCGAACAAGAGGGTAATAACGATACTACAAGTGAAGATGCAAAGCAAAAAAGAGGTATAAGTTCGTATTACTCACGAGCGAAAAACACTTCGTTAAAACCTATTGTTGCAAAACACGGACTTTTGTATGAGATAAAAAGCCACCAAAAGGGGTATGAAAAAACAAAGTCGTTTATAGAGGAAGTGGGTATTTTAAAAGCCTTTGAAGTAGCAGAAAGTGATATGGTTAGCGGAAGTAACAAGGTGTTTTTGTTGGGTAATATTATAGATAGTATTCAAGTCGAATCGTTTAAATACGAAGGAGGTTTAGATAGCGGTACAAAGAGGAATAAAGTAGTTGATCATACGCACCTAACTTCAAAGTTATTTTTAGTTTAGAATTTAAGCGATGCAAAAAAAATCTATAAACCACTTTTCTACAGATTTTTCATCTGGAATATCTATTAGTAAATCGTAATTTAACCACCAAAGTAATTTCTTGTTTTATAAGTCATTTATAAAATGATTTTTTACAAAAAAACAAATACTAGTAGAGAGTAATAAAAATAACCTTAAATGTATGTTTTTTTTCTGAAAAAAAATAGTAAATTTACACCAACTTTAGGGGTGTCTACATGAGTAGGCTGAGATTTTACCCTCACAACCTGATCTGGTTCATACCAGCGTAGGGAAAAGTGTTGGACTTTTTAAATAGTACTATATTTATTAGACCATTCCTAAAGCAAAATATAAATGTGGGAATGGAACTTATTATCAATAACAAACCAATTACTTTAGAAGTTTCTACAATAGATTTAGAAACGCTTATAGCAGATTTTTGTCAAGAAAATACACATGGAATTGCTGTAGCTGTTAATCAGCGAGTAATTCCAAAGGCTGAATGGAAAAATTGTATTTTGAGAGAAAAAGACCAAGTTCTATTGATAACTGCAACACAGGGAGGATAATCATATTTGAACTATGGGATGTAGTATCACATTTATTAGCAAAGATATCAAAGATATTTACAACCTATTTTTAGATTTCCAACTTGAGTGAAAATTAGTAAATCGAAATAAATAAAACATTTTTGTTTTGACGTGTAATAATAGAAATATAATTAATAAAAATGGAAAAAATAACAACACAACCGTTTCCAAATTCTAAGAAAGTATATATAGACGGAACTATTCATCCAATAAAAGTTGCGATGAGAGAAATCGCATTGCACCCTACTAAATTGAGTAAAGGGGGAGAAGAGTACAATCCGCCTGTAACTGTTTACGATACATCAGGTCCTTATACAGATGAAAATTATCAAGTTGATATTAAAAAAGGATTGCCTCGTATTCGCGAACAATGGATATTAGATAGAGGAGATGTAGAGCAGTTAGATGGTATTACATCAGAATATGGAAGAAAAAGATTAGAAGATTCTTCGTTAGACTCTTTGCGTTTTTCATACAATCATCGTCCAAAAGTAGCGAAAGAAGGAGCAAATGTAACACAATTATACTATGCAAAAAAAGGTATAATTACGCCAGAAATGGAGTACGTTGCAATTCGTGAAAATCAAAAGATTGAACAACTAAACCAAGCAACAAAAGGCATGGATGTTCAACATGTTGGAGAAAGTTTTGGAGCAAATACTCCAAAAGGTAAAATAACTCCAGAGTTTGTTCGCGATGAGATAGCAGCAGGAAGAGCAATTATTCCAAACAATATTAATCACCCTGAAAGTGAACCTATGATTATAGGGCGTAATTTTTTAGTAAAAATCAACGCAAATATTGGAAATAGTGCTGTTACTTCAAGTATAGAAGAAGAAGTAGAAAAAGCAGTTTGGGCTTGTCGTTGGGGAGCTGATACAATTATGGACTTATCTACAGGTAAAAATATTCACGAAACACGCGAATGGATTATCCGAAATTCACCAGTGCCAATCGGAACAGTGCCTATTTATCAAGCATTAGAAAAAGTAAAAGGGGTAGCAGAAAACCTTACGTGGGAAATTTTCCGTGATACACTTATTGAACAAGCAGAGCAAGGAGTGTCGTATTTCACAATCCACGCAGGGGTTTTGTTGCGATACATTCACCTTACAGCAAATCGCGTGACAGGAATTGTATCACGTGGAGGTTCAATCATGGCAAAATGGTGTTTGTTTCATCACAAAGAAAATTTCTTATACACACATTTCGAAGAGATTTGTGAGATTATGAAAAAGTACGATGTTGCTTTTTCATTAGGTGATGGATTGCGTCCTGGTTCTATTGCAGATGCTAACGATGCTGCACAATTTGCAGAATTAGAAACTTTAGGAGAGCTTACAAAAATTGCGTGGAAACACGATGTGCAAGTGATGATTGAAGGTCCAGGTCACGTGCCAATGCATATGATTAAAGAAAATATGGACAAGCAATTAAAAGAGTGTCACGAAGCTCCATTCTATACACTTGGGCCATTAACTACTGATATCGCACCAGGATATGATCACATTACTTCTGCAATCGGAGCAGCAATGATAGGATGGTACGGATGTGCAATGCTTTGTTACGTAACACCAAAAGAACACCTTGGATTGCCAAACAAAAAAGATGTTAAAGATGGTGTAATCACGTATAAATTGGCTGCACATGCTGCTGATTTAGCTAAAGGACATCCAGGAGCTCAATATAGAGATAACGCTTTGAGTAAAGCTAGATTTGAATTCCGTTGGGAAGACCAATTCAACTTGTCTTTAGACCCTGAAACAGCAAAAGAATTTCACGATGAAACTTTGCCAGCAGATGGAGCTAAAGTTGCACATTTCTGTTCTATGTGTGGACCTAAATTTTGTTCGATGAAAATTACACAGGAGATTAGAGATACTGCCGAACAAGGAATGAAAGAAAAATCCGAAGAGTTTATTGAACAAGGAAAAGAATTGTATCTATAATTAGCTAATAAAAAAATGGATTCTAATTTTAGAATCCATTTTTTTATTAGCTATATATTCTATTTCCAAAAATACTACTTCCTATGCGAACCATTGTACTTCCGTTTTCAATAGCGATAGCATAGTCACCACTCATCCCCATAGAAAGAATTTCGAATTTGCAATTTTCTAATACATAAGGTTGTAAGTAATCAAATAATGCTTTTAATCGAGCAAATTCATTGCTTATTTGAGTTGTGTTTTCTGTGAAAGAAGCCATTCCCATTAATCCTACCACTTGTATATTTTTCATTTGTAAAAAATCTTCACTGTGGATAATTTCTGAAAGTTCAGCCTCGTTTAATCCGAATTTAGTTTCTTCGGTTGCAATGTGAACTTGTAGAAGGCATCGAATGATTCTATTGTGTTTCTGAGCTTGTTTATTGATTTCTGCAAGAAGTTTTAGACTGTCAACACCGTGAATTAAAGAAACAAACGGAGCCATGTACTTTACTTTGTTTGTTTGTACGTGCCCAATCATATGCCATTCGATATCTTTTGGAAGTTGATGAAATTTATCCGTCATTTCCTGAATTTTATTCTCTCCAAAAATGCGTTGTCCGGCGTTATATGCTTCTAGAATATCTTCTACAGGCTTGAATTTAGATACAGCAACAAGTGTTACATTATTTGGAAGTTGACTTTTTATGTGTTTAATGTTATCTGCAATATTCATAAAAATTAGAAATTAAAATTCATATATGATAAGTCCGTTTCTCAATTTTGGTTCTATATACGTACTTTTTGGAGGCATTGAAAGATTGTGATTTGCTAAATATTTAATTTCTTCAATATTTGGAGGAACCAAAGTAAATCCAACTTTATACTCACCATTGTCTATTTTCTTAAACATTTCTATAATATTTTCATTACCTGGGATATAATCAATTCTGCTATCCGTACGTAGGTCTTCAATGTTTAAGATAGGGTGTAAAATTTTATTGTAAAGAACTTGTGCGTCAATAGTATCAATACCTGTTGCATTTGTTGGAGGATTTTTTAGGATTAATTTGTAATACTTTCCTTCGAGATACATTCCAAATTGGAATTTTTCAACAGGTTTCCACAATTGTTGTTCAATGACTTTTATATCGAAATCTTTTGAAATTTTTTCTAAAAAAGATGCTACACTATGATTGTTCAAGTCGTGAATTACGCGATTGTATTCGTTTATTTTGATATGAGTTTCACAGATGAGGTAACTCATAAAATAGTGAAGGCTTTCTTTACCGCTGTCTGCTTGATGCAACATTAACGAAGCCTCAGAGCGGTGGTGTCCGTCTGCGATATACAAGTAATCAAATTCTTCAAAAAAGGTTTGAATAGTCTTGATATCATCTGTATTGTCGATTCGCCAAAGCGTATGCTTTTCTTTATTTGTTGTAGAAAATTCGTAAAGTGGAGGATGACTTTGGTAATTTTTAATCCATTTTGATAATTCTTGGTTTTCAGGGTGCATCATTAAAACAGGCTCTGTATTAAAGCCAGAAATTTTGAAGTAATCTTTTAGAGTAGATACTCTATACTCTAATGTATTTTCGTGTTTTTTAATTACATTTTGTTTGTATTCTTCAATAGATGTTCCGGCCATAAACCCTATAAATGTGTGATTTTTTGCCTCTATTTTATATAAATAGAAAGAAGGGGAAGGGTCTTGAATGAAAATAGCATCTCTTTTGAAATCGTTATATTTGGTTTGAACCATTTTAAAACGTTGTTCGATACCTATTTTCTGTTGGTTTACATACGCAGGATTGATGATGTGAAGAAATGAAAAAGGATTAAAGTCAAGCCAAGACGCAAGTTCAGCAGCAGTATAATCATCATACGATCTCGTTGTAACGAGTGCAACTTTATCTGCTGTGGGTCTTATAGCTTTAAAAGGGATAATTTTTGTCATTTACAATTGAATAGTTATACAAAAAAGAAAAGGTTTATATGTATTACACAAAGCCGATTTACATTTTTAGTAAATCGGCTTTTGCAAAGTATTTTTAAGAAAACATTTTAGAAACCTTTTCTGCCTTTTTGCTTTCTGAATAGTCGTAAAAACCTTCTCCAGATTTAACTCCCAGTTTACCAGCTCTTACCATATTTACCAATAGTGGACAAGGAGCGTATTTAGGATTTTTAAATCCGTCATACATCACTTGAAGAATAGATAAACATACATCTAGACCGATGAAGTCAGCTAATTGTAGTGGCCCCATAGGATGTGCCATTCCTAATTTC
The DNA here is from genome assembly GCA_041785575.1 of Flavobacterium sp. Lineage (GTDB taxonomy): Bacteria > Bacteroidota > Bacteroidia > Flavobacteriales > Flavobacteriaceae > Flavobacterium. Next base: position 1,595 of record JBHBEQ010000117.1, on the reverse strand, counting down.
ATTACGGCGTCAATTTCGGCAACACCAGCAACTCCATTATACAAGGTTTCGATAGATTCGTTAATCATTGGCATTAAGATTCTATTCGCTACAAATCCAGGGTAATCGTTAACTTCTACAGGAATTTTTCCTAGTTGTTTACTTAATGCGTAAATAGTGTCAAATGTTTCTTTAGACGTAGAGTATCCTTTGATAATTTCAACCAATTTCATTAAAGGTACAGGATTCATAAAGTGCATTCCAATAACTTTATCTGCTCTTTTTGTTGCTGCTGCAATTTGAGTAATAGAGATAGATGAAGTATTAGTAGCAAGGATAACGTGAGAGTCTGTATATTGCTCTAATTGTTCGAATATTTTTAGTTTTAAATCTACATTTTCAGTTGCAGCTTCTACAACCAAATCTACACCTGCTACACCGTCTTTTAAATCTGTATAAGTGATGATGTTTCCTATAGTTTGGTGTTTTACCTCTTCACTGATTGTACCTTTTGCAACCATTCGGTCTAAATTAGTTGCAATTGTAAGTATTCCTTTTTCGAGAGATTTCTCATTAACGTCAATTAATTTTACCGTAAAGCCCGATTGAGCAAAAGTGTGAGCAATACCATTTCCCATAGTACCTGCTCCAATTACAGCGATATTTTTCATTTGTTAAATAGGTTTATTATTTATTAAAACACTTGATAATTTCATAAGCAATTCTCAAAGCGTTTGTACCATCTTCTAGTGTAACGATAGGTGTTGTGTTGTTTTCAATTGCATCTGCAAAAGTTTCCAATTCGTCGAGAATAGCATTGTTTTGAGATACAGTTGGATTGTCGTAATAGATTTGCTTCTTAACACCTTCGGCATTTTGTAATATCAAATCAAAATCTCCTGGTGTTTCTGGAGCATCTTTCATCTTTACTACTTCACATACTTTGTCTAAGTAATCTATAGAGATGTAGGCATCTTTTTGAAAAAAACGAGCTTTTCGCATATTTTTCATAGAAATACGACTCGATGTGATATTTGCAACGCAACCGTTTTCAAATTCTATACGAGCATTTGCAATATCTGGCGAATCACTAATAACCGAAGTTCCTGTTGCATGAATGTTTTTTACCTTTGATTTTACGACATTCAAAACAGCATCTATATCGTGTATCATTAAGTCCAAAACTACCGGAACATCAGTACCCCTAGGATTAAACTCCGCCAATCGATGCGTTTCGATAAACATTGGTTGTTTGATTTTATCTTTTACAGCTAAAAAAGCAGGGTTGAACCTTTCTACATGTCCTACTTGCCCTTTAACACCGTATTTTTCAGCTAATCGAATAATTTCTTCTGCCTCTTCTACAGAATTTGCAATAGGTTTCTCTAAAAATATATGCTTTCCAGCCTTAATAGCTTTCACTGCACAGTCATAGTGAGAAAGAGTAGGTGTAACGATGTCAACTACATCTACCGCTTCGATAAGCGACTCAATACTATCAAAAGATTTATATCCAAAAGTAGTTTCTACTGCAAGGGCGTTGTCTTTAATAGGGTCATAGAACCCTACCAACTCATATTTTGACGATTGTTGGAGTAATCTCAAATGTATTTTAC
>JBHBEQ010000116.1:0-6074 GCA_041785575.1 Flavobacterium sp. | reverse complement strand
TATCGTTTGCTTTCTGTGAACTTTAAAGTACAATACAACGAAAATGTTTCTCTTTACACGATTAGACACTTTGACGAAAATTCTATTGCAAAGGTAGAAAAAGACAAAACGGTATTATTAAAACAAATCAATAGAGATACTGTTCAGATTGTAACAAAAGAATGATTGGTATAAAAAAAGAGCAATAACATATTTGTCATTGCTCTTTGTTATTTTAATACTTTGTGCTCTTATAAATACTTTGCAATAGCAGCAGCTGTTTCTTCAAATTCTTCTTTAGTAAGTGTTGCTTTACTTACAAAACGCATATTATCCATTTCATTTAATGGAATTAAATGTACGTGCACGTGAGGAACCTCTAATCCTACTACTGCCATACCTACGCGTTTGCACGGAATTGCCTTCTCGATGGCATTTGCTACATCATACGAAAATGCCATCAATCGAGTGTACAACTCTTTATCCATAGAAAAAATCTTGTCAATTTCTTGTTTCGGAACGCAAAGCGTATGTCCTTTCGCATTCGGATTAACATCCAAAAATGCTATAAACTCTTCATTTTCTGCTATTTTATAACAAGGTATTTCCCCGTTTATAATCTTTGTAAAAATAGAAGCCATAATATTATTCTCTTGAAATATCTAAAATCTCAAATTGTAAGGTTCCGTTTGGCACTTTTATTTCTGCGATTTCTCCTACGCTTTTTCCTAACAATCCTTTTCCGATTGGAGAAGTAACAGATATTTTACCTGCTTTTAAATCCGCTTCGCTCTCTGCAACAAGAGTATAAGTGATTTCCATTTTGTTTGCAAGATTTTTAATTTTTACAGTAGAAAGCACCAATACCTTAGAAGTATCTAATTGAGACTCATCTATAAGACGAGCATTAGCTACTACTTCTTCCATTTTAGCAATTTTCATTTCAAGCAACCCTTGCGCTTCTTTTGCTGCATCATACTCAGCATTCTCAGAAAGATCTCCTTTATCTCTTGCATCTGCAATTGCTTGAGAAGCTTTTGGACGTTCTACACTTTTTAAATATTCTAGCTCTTCGCGAAGTTTTTTCAATCCTTCAGCTGTATAATAAGATACTTTTGTCATAACTTTTTTCTTTTTTAAAAAATAGAAAAAATCCCATTAAATAGGGATTTTAACTCTTATTCGTTTACAAAAACTTGTTTGAATACCTCCAACCAAGTCAAAATAATTTAACGTTTATTATTGGGGTCAAAGTTAATTAATTAAATTTGTTTTTCAAATCTTTTTAAGATGAAAAAAATACTAAACCTTTGTATCGTATTATTTTTACTCTGTTCTTGTGGAGGAGATACTATCCGATTATCAAATCCTTATTTACCTAGTACTGCAGTATATTTACAAATAAACCTCAACCTTCCTTTATTCAACAAGCTCAATTATGCAGGAAATGCTGTATTGATTGATGGTCACGGTTTAAATGGTGTAATAGTAATCAATACAGGCTCTTCTTTTTTAGCATACGAAGCCACTTGTACCAATCATCGTGTAGAATCATGTTCTCGTCTTGAACTTGTAGGTGTAGAAGCCAAATGTACTTGCGAACATCAATTGCAATATAATTTATACATTGGACAACCGACATCTGCAGCCGATTACCCTCTACAACCTTATATGGTATATACTAATGGAAATATACTTACCATAACAAATTAAACAACTATGATTTCTGTTGATTTCAGAAATTTATAATAAAACTGTATCTTAGCACTAAAATTTCTTTTTTATGACTACATTAGATAAATTATCTGCTATCCGTAAGCAGATGAGTGAGAAAAATATTGCAGCATATATCATTCCTTCTTCAGACCCTCATATAAGTGAGTATCTACCGGAGTATTATCGCTGTTTGTATTGGGCTTCAGGATTTACTGGCTCAGCGGGAACTTTGGTTATCACACAAAACTTCGCTGGTTTGTGGACAGATTCTCGCTATTTCGTTCAAGCTAATCAACAACTTGAAGGTTCTGGCTATGAGTTGGTAAAATTAAAAGTACAACACGCTCCTGAATACATCGAATGGATTGCAGAACAATGCCCTAAAGGCGCTACTATTGCATTTGACGGCAACCTAGCATCTTTGGCAGTTGCTCAAAATATTCAAAACACTTTATCTCCAAGAGGTTTTGTAATTGAAGGACATTGTGATTTACTATCTCCTATATGGAAAAATCGTCCAGAACTCCCGAAAAACAAAGCGTATTTATTAGATGTTGCTACTACAGGACAATCTACATCTTCTAAAATAGCACAAGTTCGCCAACAAATGGAAAAGAACTTTTGTGAAGCTCATCTCATTTCTTCTCTAGACGACTTGGCTTGGCTTCTTAATATTCGTGGAACAGATGTTCAGTGCAATCCTGTGGTTTTAGGATTTGTATTGCTAACTAAAGACCGTGTAAACCTATATATCGATCCGAGTAAACTCTCAACAGAAGATACTGCGAAACTAAAAAGCGAAGGTGTTGATATTGTAGCATACGAAAAAGTGTATTCCGACATTCAAAACCTTTCTGGAATTTCTAAAATTCTCATCGATCCTAGACGCACTTGTTTTGCTATTTTTGATTCTATTCCTAATAATATCACAATTGTTCAGGCTTTGAATCCTTCAAACCTATTAAAGGCCGTAAAAAATCAAACAGAACTTCAGCATACACGCGAAGCTATGGCTAAAGACGGTGTAGCAATGACGAAGTTTTTTAAATGGCTTGAAGAGACTATAGGTAAAGAAACTTTAACTGAAATAAGTATTGCCGACAAATTGCAAAAATTTCGTGAAGAGCAAGCTAATTTTAAAGATATTTCATTCGACACTATTGCTGGATACAAAGATCACGGAGCTCTACCACACTATAAAGCAGAACCAGAATTTCAACATACTCTCGAGCCAAAAGGTTTGTTACTCATTGACTCTGGCGGACAATATTTAGACGGAACAACGGATATTACTCGTGTAATTTCGTTAGGAGAAACCACCCAATTGGAAAAAGAAGATTACACTATCGTTCTAAAAGGTATGATTGAAGGATCTATGGCAGTATTTACCAAAGGAACTAAAGGTTATCAAATTGATGCTATCACACGTAGACCAATTTGGGCTACACAACGCAATTATGGACACGGCACTGGACATGGAGTAGGTTTTTTCCTCAATGTTCACGAAGGTCCTCACGTGTTTAATCCTACTCCTACCGATATTGCCATCGAGCCTGGAATGATTACTTCTATCGAGCCAGGTCTTTATCGAGAAGGTAAACACGGTATTCGCATTGAAAATCTTGTAGCTGCTAAAGAACTTGACTCAAACGAATTTGGCGATTTTATGGATTTTGAAACTCTAACCGTTTGTTATATCGATACTCATTTAATCGAAAAAAATCTACTACACCAAGAACATATCGATTGGCTTAACCAATATAATCAATGGGTATATGATGTATTGGCACCACGATTAGATAAAGAAACCACTGAATGGCTTGCTCAAAAAACAAAAGCTATTTAAGTAATAAATGATAAATAAACAAAGCCACTCAATGAGTGGCTTTATTTATACCTTATTATTCAATGTGGATAAATGAAAAAACAAACTACATAGCTTAGCATTTTGTTTTTCTCTATAATAGTTTCTTCGTTCTAATTGCTTTATCTAAAAGACCCAATGTAAATGGTTCTCTTTTTTCTTTTTCCAAAGGTAGACACTTTCTGTTTCCTACTATCTCTTTTATAGACTTCACGTTATTGTCAATAATGGGAATACCTAAACCAAAATATTTTTTACTATCAAAATCTGTATCATCTATATCAAATTTCTTAAGAAATGTTCCCATAAATAAATCAACATCTAAGTCGTGAATATTTAAATCATAATAGATTTCGGTTTCAGAGGTTAACAGTTCTGTATCAATATATATATTCTTTTCAGAAAAAAAACAACAATAAATTCTCTAAGTTCTTTTGAAATCATAACCTCACATTGAATTAATTAATAACCTGTCCCAAAGACAAAATGATCATAAGCATAATCCACCTTTAAACAATTTTCGATTAGCATTAAAAATTAGGGCAAAGGCGGTATTTTTTATAAAATGTATCTAGAATGTCAACTACCTCATCTGCAGTATCTACTAGTTTGATTAAATGCATATCTTCTGGCGAAATATTTGCATATTTTTCTAGTAAAACTTGCTGTATCCAATCTATCAGACCCTTCCAAAATTCAGTTCCTACTAAAATAATTGGAAATTTGGCAATTTTCTTGGTTTGAATGAGAGTAATTGCTTCGAATAGTTCGTCTAAAGTACCAAAACCTCCTGGCATAACAACAAATGCTTGAGCATATTTTACAAACATTACTTTGCGTACGAAAAAGTAATCAAACTCAAGATTTTTATCGTTGTCTATATAAGGATTAAATTGTTGTTCAAAAGGCAATTCTATATTCAATCCTACAGAAACTCCTTTTCCAAGATAGGCACCTTTATTCCCAGCTTCCATAATTCCTGGTCCTCCTCCAGTAATAATTCCGTAACCTGCTCTACTTATTTTAAAAGCAATTTCTTCAGCAAGTTGGTAATATTTATCCTCTGCCTTTGTTCGTGCTGAACCAAAAATAGAAACACAAGGCCCGATGCGCCCCATCTTCTCATATCCATTAACAAATTCTGACATAATTTTGAAAATTGCCCAAGAATCATCGGTTTTTATGTCATTCCAATTTTTTTGCTGAAAACTATTTTTTAATCTTTCTTCTTCTTCGTGTGAATGCTCTGTCATAAACTATTCTTTAATTCTTTTTTCAAATATTTTGCGGTATAGCTCTTTTCATTTTTGGAAATTTCTTCTGGGGTACCAAAAGCGATGAGCTGCCCTCCGTTTTTACCACCTTCTTGTCCGATATCTATGATGCAATCCGCGATTTTTATCACATCTAAATTGTGTTCTATTACTAAAATGGTATTTCCTTTATCAACTAATGATTGTAAGGCTTCCATCAGAATGCGAATATCTTCAAAGTGCAAACCAGTGGTTGGTTCGTCTAATATATAAAAAGTGTTCCCTGTGTCTTTCTTAGATAATTCTGAAGCAAGCTTGATGCGTTGTGCTTCACCACCAGAGAGCGTTGTGCTTTGTTGTCCTAATGTAATATACCCTAAACCTACATCCTTTATTGTTTTTAATTTTCTATAGATTTTAGGAATATTTTCAAAGAAATCAACAGCTTCTTCAATCGTCATTTCCAACACATCTGCAATTGATTTTCCCTTGTAGCGTATTTCTAATGTCTCTCTATTAAATCTCTTTCCTCTACAAGTTTCACATTCTACATATACATCTGGCAAAAATCCCATTTCAATTGCTCGCAACCCTGAACCTTCACAAGTTTCACATCTTCCACCTTTTACATTAAAACTAAACCTTCCTGGTTTGTATCCACGTATTTGAGATTCTGGCGTTTGTGTAAATAGATTTCTAATTTCAGAAAACACTTCTGTATAGGTTGCCGGATTTGAGCGAGGGGTACGCCCAATTGGTGTTTGATCGATTCCTATTACTTTATCTATGTGCTCTAATCCTTCTATTTTACTATAAGGTTGTGGTTTTTTAACAGCATTAAAAAAATGAGCATTTAGTATTGGATATAAGGTTTCGTTTACTAATGTAGATTTTCCTGAACCAGATACACCTGTTACACAAATCAACGTTCCGAGTGGGAATTTTACATCAATATTCTTTAGATTATTTCCTCTTGCTCCAAAAATCTCTATAAATTTCCCATTCCCTTCACGTCTTTTTTCAGGAATTGGAATTTCTCTTTTTCCACTTATATATTCTGCAGTAAGTGTTTTTTGTTTAAGCAATTGTTTTGGTGTACATGCACTGATGATTTCACCGCCATTTACACCTGCTCTTGGCCCTATATCTATAACAAAATCTGCTTGCTCAATCATATCTTTGTCGTGTTCAACTACCAAAACAGAGTTACCTATGTCGCGTAGTTGCAACAGCGATTTTATGAGTTTTTCATTGTCGCGCTG
>JBHBEQ010000115.1:0-4041 GCA_041785575.1 Flavobacterium sp. | reverse complement strand
TTAGAAGAGTGATTTACAGGAAATAAATGTGCAGGATAAGGATTGATGCCAAGCTCTCTTAGTTTGCTCAACTTCTCTCTACGAATGATTTCTTGTTCTGAAAGTTGCATAGTATATGATTTTTAATCTGCAAATTTAGGAATATTTATTGTAGCTACAATATTCTTTGTGGTGTAGAAAAGATAAATATAGCGAAAAGCTGAATTATTTATTTAAGATTTGTAATTTTACCCATTCAATTATTTTGCGTCATGAACAAAAAGGTACAGTTAATAGATTTAGGACATAAAGATTATAAAGAAACCTGGGATTTTCAAGAAAAGCTGTTTGAAGAAATTTTGAAAATAAAATCTGATAATCGAAAAAATGAAACTAATGAGCCAACTCCAAATTATTTCATTTTTGTAGAGCATCCACACGTATATACTTTAGGTAAAAGTGGGGATTTGAGCAATTTGTTGATAAATGAAAAGCAATTAAAAGAAAAAGAAGCTACGTTTTACAAGATAAACAGAGGAGGAGATATTACCTATCACGGGCCAGGACAAATTGTAGGGTATCCAATCCTTGATTTGGATAATTTTTTTACAGACATCCACAAATATTTGAGATTATTAGAAGAAACAATTATCAAAGTTCTTGCAGATTACGGATTAAAAGGCGAGCGTAGCGAAGGAGAAACCGGCGTTTGGTTGGATGTAGGAACACCTTTTGCGCGCAAGATATGTGCAATGGGAGTTAGAGCATCACGTTGGGTAACAATGCACGGATTTGCTTTTAATATCAATGCAGACTTAGGATATTTTGACCATATTATTCCATGTGGAATTAGAGGAAAAGCTGTAGCTTCGCTCAATGTAGAATTAGGAGTTGAAAAGGTAGATGAACTAGAGGTGCAAAAGAAAATTTTACACTATTTTCAAGAACTTTTTGAAGCAGAAATCGTTGTAAAGTAAACAATAGAAAATCCGTTTAGAATTTCGGTTTAAGAAATCTGAACGGATTGTTTTATTACTATAAATCTAATTTTAATTGTTCGGGAAGTAATCGAAATGAATTTCGGTGATATTTGCAAGGGCCGTATTCTAAAATAGCCTTTCGGTGTTCTTTCGTAGGATATCCCTTATTTTTATCCCATCCATACATGGGAAATTCTTCGTGTAGCTCGAGCATATACTCATCTCTATAGGTTTTTGCCAAAACAGAAGCGGCAGCAATGCTCAAAAATTTTGCATCTCCTTTTACAATAGTGGTATGGGGAATGTTTTTATAGGGTTTGAATTTGTTTCCATCAACAATAATGTATTCAGGAGAGAAAGGTAATGCATCAATTGCTTTGTGCATTGCTAAAATAGAAGCATTGAGAATGTTTATTTGGTCGATTTCTGTGGGAGAAATATGAGCAACAGCAAAGTGTGAATTGTTTTCCTCGATAAATTTACGAAGCGTATTTCTAGAATTTAAATTTAATTTTTTAGAATCGTTTAGAAGATCGAGGTGTAAGCGTTCATCTATATGGATTGCTGCAGCGGTAACAGGACCAGCAAGACAGCCTCTACCTGCTTCGTCTGTACCCACTTCGAGTGGAAAATCTGTATATTTTATTTGTAACATGAGAATAAAACAAGTGTTAAATTTAATACAAAATATTTAAATACAAAACAAAAAATGTAATTTTGGTAAATGATACATAACTTAATACATAGATAATATGAATAGCAAACTTACTAAATTGTTTTTTGTAGCATTGACATTGGGATTGTCTGGAAAAACAATTGCACAAACAGATGCGGAAAGAAAACAAATCATAAGACAAACAAATGTAGAAGCTCTACAAAATTTTGCAAAAGAAAAACAAGCAATATTTGATAGAGATTATCCAAGAGCTTTAGAAAAAGCACAAGCATTGGGAATAGCTACAAGTGGCGTAGATAAAGATGGAAATTACTTTGAACTTGTTGGATTTATTAATGGAACAGAGGAGTTGAAATTCTATAAAACCAATAGAGCAAATACAGTAGCTTTTAATAACTCAAGTACGGGAAGTTCATTGAAAACTTTAGGTGCTTTGTATTTACACGATTTAGGAGTTACAGGACAAAATATGATTGCAGGAGAGTGGGATGGAGGTATTCCGTATGCAGCACATTACGATTTGACGGCTTCAAGAATTGTGCGTAAAGACACAGGAGCATCTGATGCAACTGGAACAGGAGTAGGAGTGTCACACGGAACTCACGTAGCAGGAACCATTGTTTCTAGAGGGTTGGGAGCACCATTGACAAAAGGTTTTTTACCAGACAACAGTGCGCGTTTATGGGCTAATACTTGGACAAATGACGTAGCTGAAATGACTTCTCAAGCAGCACAAGGATTATTGGTTTCTAATCATTCTTACGGAATTAATATGGACCAATTATCTGCTTATGGAGGAGTAGGTTACTTAGGTCGTTATAGTACGGAAGCTCGTGATATGGATCTTATTGCTAACAATGCTCCTTATTATTTACCGGTTTGGGCAGCAGGAAACGATAGAGGTTCGTATGCATCATACAATCCAACTAAGGGAGGAAGAGATTTATTATCTTCTGAAGGTGTTGCAAAAAATACAGTAACAGTAGCGGCAATCGTAGGTATTGAAAATTACGTTTCTGCAAATTCTGTTCAAATCTCTGGATTCAGTAACTGGGGGCCTTCTGATGATTTCCGTATCAAGCCAGATATTTCTGCAAAAGGAGTAAATGTAGTATCTACAGTAAATACAAGTGCTACTGCATCAGAGTCAAATAGTGGAACATCTATGGCGGCACCTGCAATTACAGGAGGATTTTCATTGTGGCAACAATACCACAACCAATTAAAAGGTGGGTATATGAAATCAGCTACGGTAAGAGCTCTTATGGCTCATACTGCAAAAGAAGCAGGACCTGCAGCAGGACCAGATTATATGTATGGTTGGGGAGTTCTTGATGTTGAAGCGGGAGCTAAAGTAATTGAAGGATCTGTGAATTACGAAGGGAACCATATTTTTGAATATTCATTAAACAATGGAGAAACTTTCGAATTGGATGTTACACCAAGCGCAAATACTCCTTTAGTAGTAACAATTGCTTGGAATGACCCAGCAGGACCTGCAATGTCAGGAACAGATATCCAAATTCCTGTATTGGTTAATAACTTGGATTTGAAAGTAGTGAATGTAAATACAAATGAAGTTTACTACCCTTGGAGATTAGTGCGTTCGTGGACTACTACAGGAAGTGGAATTGCTGAAAAAGCAGAAAACAATGCTGATAATATAGAAAAAGTAGAAGCTGGAATATTGCCTGAAGGACAATATAAAATAGTTGTTACTCACAAAGGAGCACTTACTGGTGGAAGTCAGTTGTTTTCTCTTATAGCAACAGGACACCAAGGTGTGCTTTCTAATAAATCTGTTGAATTAGAAGGAGTGGCTGTATATCCGAATCCAGCTTCTGAGGTGTTGAATTTAGATTTACCAACTACACTAACTAATGCAGAACTTTCTATCTTTGATCTTACAGGAAGAAAAGTGAAATCTGTATCTAATATCAATGCACAAACTTCAGTAAATATTTCTGATTTGAGTGCTGGTGTTTATGTGGTAAAAATAGAAGCCGAAGAAGGTGCTAAAACTTTGAAAATTGTAAAAAAATAATTAGAAACAAAGTAAAGTACTAATCATTATAGCAAAGAAGCTGTCTATTTGAGACAGCTTCTTTGCTTTTTTGTGATACCTCCAAAGGTGTGGACGAATGGCTTTAATTTAATAGATTATACCACTTAAACCCTACTATTTCACTTATTTTTCGTATATTTGTGTATGGGAAGAAAGAGAGAATTTGAGATAAAAGAAAGCCTAACAGAGCTTAAGAATTACATACCTAAGGTGAGAGGATACAAACCGTCCAAACGCTTAGAAAGTTTGATTCTTATCAAATCAGAGCAATATAAAAAATTGGAAGAAGTTGCCACACACCTTGGTGTGACAAGGAAAACCCTACTCAATTGGATTAAGGA
>JBHBEQ010000114.1:0-2967 GCA_041785575.1 Flavobacterium sp. | reverse complement strand
TATCAGCATCGTTTCGCCAATACATATCTTTGGGGAAGTTTTTCTCCGATAACGGGCGACAGGTTTGTTTGGGAAATCGATGGAGTAAACAAAGAAATTTTCTGTGCCTATTTGGAAGAGTTTTCTCGATATAAACCCGATGAGTTCAAAGTGCTGGTAATAGACAACGCCGCTTTCCATAGTGTCAAAGACTTTGATATTCCCAAAAATATTGCACTGATAAATATTCCACCATACAGTCCAGAATTGAATCCCTGCGAACAAGTTTGGCAATATATAAAAAAACGCTTTAAAAACAAGACTTTTGAAAATATGGAGCTTCTCAGGGAATGGCTTTACGAAACCTTAAACGCCATGGACAATCAAAAAGTAAAATCAATTACTTCTAATCATCATTACATTAAAATATTTATGAGTGTTTTTATGGTTTAATTGGTATTATACAGTAGGTAGTACAGGGAGAGGGGCTTCTGAGGAAAAGAAAAATACCAGTTCTTTATAAATGTAGAAAATGTTTTCTCAAGTGTAGGGGTATTGTCAACAATTTAAACAAAAAGCGTTTTTCTATTGCAGAACATGGGTTAAAAACACTTGAAACTATCTTCTCTAACGAAGTCGATGGCTATAGCGAATCGGAGATAAAACGTTTGTTATCATAAAAAAAAGGTTGTCTGAAAACATTCCGACAACCTTTGCTTGTTACTTTTGGCTTGTATAGCCTTACAGAAATTCTATTTGCTTACACTAGGTGTATTATTTTAAGAAAAATATTCAATAACAACGAAGCCTACTACCAAAGCAACGAAAGTTAATAACATTGCTTTCAATCTACTTTTTATTTTTTCTTTTTCTCCTTGTTTATACAGATAAACGAAATAAACAATTGTAATGCATAAAAGAATGCTCCAAAGAACAATCTCTTTGGTTCCAAAATAATTCATAAAACTCATAATTATTTCTTTTTTTGTATAGATTTATAAATCTATACGTTATTGTATTAATTTTTGTTTTTTGTTTTTTCTGCGCAAAGATTTATGCTGTTTTACTACTTTACTATTTTATCGTGTTACTGTCTGTTTCGTTTTATTTATTTTAAAGATTTTTAATTTATAAGAGAATATATTTAGTGTTTTTATGTGTGTAAAGACATGTAAAATAAATAAATAAGTGTGTAAGAGACTGTTATTTATATGTTAAAATATCAAAGTGTAATTTATGCAATAAAAAAGTTCGCCATGTGTAGATGTGCGAACTTCTAACTAATATCGTACGGAAGGGTTGGTCACAATAAATGATTAGCAATTAAGTGTTCTGCAATTTGAATAGTGTTAGTTGCGGCTCCTTTTCTCAAATTATCTGCAACAATCCACATATTTAAAGATTTATCTTGCGATTCGTCTCTTCTTATTCTACCTACAAAAACATCATTTTTTCCTTCAGCATATATAGGCATAGGGTAGGTATATGTATCGATATTGTCTTTTACTGTAATTCCTGGAGTATCTTGTAGAAGAGCAAATACTTTTTTAAGGTCGAAATCATTTTCAAATTCAATATTTACCGATTCGCTATGTCCTCCAACAACTGGAATTCTTACTGCAGTAGCTGTAACTTTAATGGAGTCGTCAGACATTATTTTTTTCGTTTCATTGGTCAATTTCATTTCCTCTTTTGTGTATCCGTTGTCTAAAAATACATCACATTGAGGTATAGCATTTCGATGAATAGGATAGTGGTATGCCATTTCGCCTTGTATTCCTTTGTATTCATTTTCGAGTTGCTTTACAGCTTTTATACCAGTTCCTGTAATGGATTGATAGGTAGATACAACTACTCGTTTTATTTTGAATTCTTTGTGTAAAGGTGCTAAGGCTAGTACAAGTTGTATGGTAGAACAATTAGGATTTGCAATGATTTTATCATTTTTTGTTAATTGATCACCATTGATTTCAGGAACAATGAGTTTTTTTGAAGGATCCATTCTCCACGCAGAAGAATTGTCAATAACAGTAGTACCTACTTCTGCAAATTTTGGCGCCCATTCCAAAGATGTATTTCCTCCAGCTGAGAAAAGGGCAATGTTTGGTTTCATTTCTACGGCAGTTTGTAAACCAACAACTGTATAATTTTTCCCTCTAAAAGAGATTTCTTTTCCTACGGATTTTTCTGAAGCAACGGGTATGAGTTCAGATACGGGAAAATTTCTTTCTTCCAGTACCTTTAGCATGATTTCACCTACCATTCCTGTAGCTCCTACAACTGCGACTTTCATAGTTTTGTTTTATGTGTTATTTAATTTTCAAAGGTAATATCTTTTATCATAAGTTGGTGCGTAATATTGCCATTCCAAACGTTTTTTGATAGAGAAAAGGCAATATTAAATGTGTTTTCCAAAATAGAAGGATAGAAATGTCCTAGTGAAAAGGCAACTCCTTCAAGTTTGTATTGAGGTTGATTGTTTGAGAAAATAAATTTTAGATGTTTGTTTTCGCTTCCTATTTGTTTTACTGTAAAATGCGTAGCTATATTTTTGATTAAAAATACAGGATGCATATTTCCAGGGCCGTGTGGCTCAAATCGTTCAAGGATACTTAATCTTTTTTCGTTAAAAAAATCAAATGATACAATTTCATCTATTTCTATTTCTGGTGTTTTTTGGTCTTCTGTAATGTTATTTGCAACGTATTTTTCAAATTTTTGTTTAAAAATTTCGTAGTTTTCTTTTTTCAACGTCATACCAGCTGCATACATATGTCCTCCGAATTGTTCTAAATGCTCAGAACAAGCTTCTAAGGCAGTATATAAATCAAAGTTTTTAATCGAACGTGCAGATGCAACAAGAGTATCGTTGTCTTTGCTGGTAAAAACTATGGTAGGTCGGTAGTAGTTTTCTATCAAACGCGAAGCTACGATACCAATCACACCTTTGTGCCAGTTTGGTTGGTAAACAACCGTAGAAGCTTTACT
>JBHBEQ010000113.1:0-9460 GCA_041785575.1 Flavobacterium sp. | reverse complement strand
GTATTTCCAATAACATTAGTTTTATTTACATTTACTTTTCCGTTTTCTCTAGTAATATAAATGGGAGAATGCTCTATAATTTCAGTCATTACAGAAACATCTGCTTGAGGAATTTTCAATTCATTTTTTTTACAAGAAATCGCCAATAATGAAATTAAGGCCAAAATAAAACATTTATTTTTCATACAATTTATTATATAGTTTTACGCATTCTACTGCTTCTTTTACATCGTGTACTCTTAAGATATTTGCTCCGTTTATCAGCGAAAACATATTTAAAGCTGTAGTTCCATTTAAAGCATCTTCAGGACTAATTTCCAAGTATTTATAAATCATAGATTTTCTAGAAATACCTGATAAAATCGGAAAGTTTAAATTTTTAAGAAAAGATAAATTTTTCATCAATTCATAATTCTGATTAAGCGTTTTGGCAAAACCAAAACCAGGATCGATAATGATATCCTTAATTCCTTTTTCAATAGCAAGAGCTATACGTTTTGAAAAATACAAAGCGACATCTTTGGTAACATCTTCGTAAACTGTAAACTGTTGCATATCTTGAGGCGTTCCACGCATATGCATCAAAATATATGGAACATGAGCTTTAGCTACTTCATCAAACATCTGCTCATCTAAAACTCCTCCACTGATATCATTAATTATTGAAGCGCCAATATCAATAGCTTTCTTAGCTACTTCTGCCCTAAAGGTATCAATAGAAATAATTGCTTGAGGAAAGTTTTTGATAATTTTTTCTAAAACAGGAATTAATCGTAGCATTTCTTCTTCACTCGAAACAAATTCAGCATTTGCCTTAGAGGAATAAGCCCCAATATCGATGAAATCCGCTCCTTCTGATAACATTTTTTCTACTTTTTTCAAAGCATCTGAAACTGAAGAGTACGAACCACCATCGTAAAATGAGTTGGGGGTAAGATTCAATATCCCCATAACTTTGGGTCTATCAAACACTATCAATTTTCCTTTGCAATTTATGCTTTTATTCATAATTATATTTTTGAAAAAAAAATTCTTTCTTTCGCCTAGTATTTATTACTTTTGATAAATTTTACACAAAGATACCATTTTATGAATAGTACTACCCAACAATATGAACAAATAATTTCGATTTGCAGGGAATTATTCCGCCAAAAAATGCATGATTACGGATGTGCTTGGCGTGTGCTTAGGCTACCATCACTCACCGACCAAATATACATCAAAGCACAAAGAATCAGAACTTTACAAGAAACCAACACCCGTAAAATAGATGAAGATGAATCCGTTGAATTTATAGGAATTATCAACTATTGTATTATGGCATTGATTCAAATAGAAAAAGGTATTGCTGTAAAACCTGATTTATCTTACGATGAAGTTGTAGAACTTTATGACAAACACGTAGATATCACTAAAAATTTAATGCTCAACAAAAATCACGATTATGGTGAAGCTTGGAGAGATATGCGTGTGAGTTCGCACACTGATATCATCATTCAAAAATTGTTGCGCATCAAACAAATCGAAGATAATTTAGGAAAAACTTTAGTTTCTGAAGGCATAGAAGCTAATTATCAAGACATTATAAACTATGCAATATTTGCATTAATTCTATTAGAAAAAAAATAACAATTACTATATGAATTTTATCACACAAATATCACGTTTTATCGTTGGAATACTATTTATCCTCTCTGGACTGATTAAACTGAACGATCCTGTAGGTTTTTCATTTAAACTTGAAGAGTATTTCTCAGAAGCTGTTTTCAATATGACGTTTTTACAACCTTTTGCGTTGAGTATGGCTTTGATTATTGTGATTCTTGAAGTTATCTTAGGAGTATTTCTTCTATTAGGTATCTTTAAAAGATTTACAATTTCGTTTCTATTTTTAATGATTGTTTTTTTTACATTTCTCACCTTTTATTCTGCATATTTCAACAAGGTTACTGATTGCGGATGCTTTGGTGATGCAATAAAACTAACCCCTTGGGAATCATTCTATAAAGACGTTATTCTTTTAGTTTTAATTTTAGTCCTAATCGCTGGTCAAAAACATATAAAACCATTATTTAAATCGGAAAAAAACAATTTACTAATTGCTTTAATTACCATAATAAGCTGTATTGGTCTTGGATATTATGTTGTAAACCACTTGCCGATTATAGATTTTAGAGCCTACAAAACGGGTACAGACATCAAAAAAGGAATGGAAATTCCTGCGAATGTACCAAAAGATTCTATTGAAATAAAATTCACTTATCTTGTTAATGGCGTAGAAAAAACGTTTGGAATGAACGAATTAGCGAACCTACCAAGTGATGCTGTATTTGTAAACAGAGAAGACAAACTTATCAAAAAAGGATACGAACCTCCAATTAAAGATTTTAAAATAGAACGCGATGGAGCTGACTACACAGACCAATATTTAGAAGCTCCTAAAGTACTTGTTTTTGTTGCTTATGACCTTGAAAAATCTTCTGTAAAAGGATTGGAAACATTGAACGATATAGCAAAGAATGCAATTGCAAAAAACTACAAAGTAATTGCTCTTACCGCATCATCACTTGATGTTATTTCAAACAAAAATGACAAATACAAATTTGTTTTTGATTTTTATTTTTGTGATGGTACAGCATTGAAAACAATTGAGAGAGCCAATCCTAGTTTAATGGTGCTAGAGTACGGAAAAATTAAACAGAAATTACATTGGCAGGATTATAAAAATTTAAACTTAAAATAATTTGCTACCATATTTTTTCCATAAAATAAAATATGCATTATTCACTCTTTGGGGAGTGATAACAATGGTATTTTTGTTGTTTAATGTACTACCAGGCGATCCTGCTCGTATGATGCTTGATCAAAATGAAAATTCGGAACAATTAGCAATTATTAAAAAGAAATTTGGATTCGATCAACCATTGACAAAACAATATGTTTTGTACCTCAACGATTTGTCACCTATCTCATTTCACAGCAACAATCCTGATGATTATACATTCTACACAAAAGAGAAATATGGAGGAATTTCCCTTCTAAAAACTAATGCATTTCAGATGGTTGTTAAGACGCCATACTTGAGAGAAAGTTTTCAAAAAAACGGTAAAAAGGTAACCGAAATTATTGCAAATACTCTTCCTAGTACTTTTTTCTTAGCGGTATGTGCTATGAGTATAGCCATTAGCATTGGTTTACTTTTTGGCATTTTATCAGCATTGTACAAAGACAGTCTTTTCGACAGATTGGTGGCATTGATTAGTACCATTGGTATGAGTTTTCCTTCCTTTTTTAGTGCTATTTTGTTTGCTTGGATTTTCGGGTTTCTTCTTCGAGATTATACACAGTTAAATATGACTGGAAGTTTATTCGAAGTAGATAACTTTGGCGAAGGTGTACATATATCTATAAAAAACAGTATATTACCATCAATAGTATTAGGAATAAGACCATTGGCTGTTATTATTCAACTGATGCGAAATTCACTACTCGAGGTATTTAATCAAGACTACATCCGTACAGCTAGAGCTAAAGGATTAAACAACTATCAAATCATTCGAAAACACGCTTTAAAAAATGCTCTTAATCCAGTAGTTACGGCAGTTTCTGGCTGGTTTGCCTCTTTACTTGCCGGTGCAGTATTTGTTGAATTCATATTCGGCTGGAATGGTCTTGGAAAAGAAGTTGTAGATGCACTCAACAACCTCGATTTACCAGTAATTATGGGAGCTGTATTGGTTATTGCAACTACATTTGTAATAATCAATATTATAGTAGATTTAATCTATGCTTATCTCGATCCAAAAATCAAACTTCAATAAATAACAGAAAATATGAGAAATAAAATTATCGCAGGAAACTGGAAAATGCACAAAAACATTACTAATACTGTGCAGTTTTTAAACGAATTACTAGAAAAACTTCCCGAAAATAAAAAAGCTGAAATTGTTGTTGCTCCTTCTTTCACAAATTTATACGTAGCAAATCAAATATTAGAAGGTAGCAATGTAAAACTAGCAGCACAAAATATGCATCAAGCTGATGGAGGTGCGTTTACAGGAGAAATTTCTGCTGATATGCTCACAAGCGTAGGTGCTACTACTGTTATTTTAGGACACTCAGAACGCAGACAATATTTCAAAGAAACAAACGCTTTGTTGGAAAGTAAAGTAAACAATGCTTTGAAACACGATATGCGAATCATATTTTGTGTAGGAGAAGAGCTAAAAGACCGCCAAAATAAGCAACATCAAAATGTTGTGTACTATCAATTAAAGGATTCTTTATTCCACCTAAAAGAGAGTGATTGGGAAAAAATTGTAATCGCATACGAACCTGTTTGGGCAATTGGAACTGGAGAAACTGCTACACCAGAACAAGCTCAGGAAATGCATCAATTTATCCGTGAACAAATAGCTCATCAATACGGAAATAACATTGCAAATCGCGTTCAAATATTATATGGAGGCAGTGTAAAACCTGAAAATGCTAAAGAAATATTTTCAAAACCTGACGTTGATGGTGGGTTAATTGGTGGAGCTGCTTTAAAAGTTGAAGATTTTGTAGCAATTATTGAAGCGGTATAAATCATGAAAAACATTTTTGTTATCACCTTAATACTGATTTCATTCGGTAAAATTCACGCTCAAAATCCCTTGTATGGACTTTCTGTTGGATATCAAAACCAATCGGGAAATATGGGAAAAATAGCTGCGTTTTTATTGACGGCAAATGATGAGGCTTCAAGAGCTTATAAATTAGATGCGACTCTTAACATTGCTCATTTTAGAAACAAAACATTGATTATTCCAGAGGTGGGTGTTTCTTTGTATCCATACAACTATGGAATAGCTATTCCTTTTGTAAAAGCGGAAGCAACACCCTATAGCATTACACCAAAAGTTGGAGTGTCTTTAGCTACATTTTTAGAATTAGGTTTAGGATATGGCTTTTCAATAAACGATAACGTAAAACCTATAAAAGGTATTAATGTTTCCTTCAATATTAATATACCTTTAAACGTATTTTAAACATAAAAAAAGGTAGGTAGAAATTCCACCTACCTTTTTACATTATACTTTCTTATTTGCTCTATAAGGTCTAATTATTGCCCTTGATTCTCTATCAAATACAAAATAATTATATACCCAACTCCAAAAAACCATTGCTTTATTCTTAAATCCTATTAGAGATATTAGGTGCACAAACATCCAAACAAACCAAGCAAATACTCCGTTGAAATGAAACTTTGGTAAATCTACCACCGCTTTGTTTCTTCCGATAGTTGCCATTGAGCCTTTGTCTTTGTATTGAAATTTCTTCAACGCACGTTTAGTAACCAATCGTTCAAGATTTTCCGCCAACAATTCTCCTTGTTGAATTGCAGGTTGTGCCATCATTGGATGTCCATATTGGTATTCTTTACAATACATTGCTGCTACATCTCCTATAGCAAACACATCTTCATAACCTTCTACTTGATTGTATTCGTTTACGCGTAATCTCGATGCTTTATCGGCTACTTGCTCTACTCCTTCTACTAAACATCCCTTTACTCCTGCCGACCATATCAATGCTTGTGAATGTAACGTAAAATCTTCTCTATTTGTTGTTACTACCTTTCCATCATAATTTTTTACATAAACACTAGTGTGAATCTCTACTCCTAAATCTTCGAGAAATTTTTTTGCTGCCTGAGATGATTTTTCACTCATAGCATCTAAAATATTCTTACCTCCCTGAATGAGTTGAATCCTCATTTCATTCCGTACATCTAAATCAGGATAATCGTGAGGGAAAACAGCCTTTTTCATTTCAGCTAAAGCACCTGCCAATTCTACGCCAGTAGGTCCGGCACCAACAATCACAAAGTTCAAAAGAGATTTTCTTTCCTCTATATCATTGGTTTGAAGTGCTAATTCAAAATTCTCCAACATCAACCCCTTTATGTCTAATGCCTGAGGTATGGTTTTCATTACTAAGCTGTTTTTCTCAACTTCTTCATTTCCGAAAAAATTATTTGTTGACCCTGTAGCTATTACTAAATAATCATAATAAATAGTACCAATATCTGAAACCACTTTCTTATTGATGGTATCTACTCTTTCAACGTTTGCCATCCTAAAAAAAGTCTCTTCGCGTTGTTTCATTACTTTTCTAATAGGATAAGCAATTGCTCCTGCGTCAAGACCACCGGTTGCTACTTGATACATCAAGGGTTGAAAGTTGTGATAATTATGTTTGTCAAGCAATACAACTTGAAAATCTTTATTCTTAAGTTTTTTTGCAAGTGTTAATCCTGCAAAACCTCCTCCAATGATAACGACTCTAGGGTGAGTAGAGTCTGGAATATTCATCATAACATACATTTTTTATGTGTAACAAAGCTACTAAAATTGCACAAAAAATGTTTCAATAAAAGGTTAAAATACTAAAAGTTTGCTATTAAACTCTCTCCTTTTTAATTTTTCCTACAAGCTTAAAACATTGATAAAGAACTATTCAAATAACATGACACTTTTGAATTAGGAAAATAATTATTTTTACTTATTTTTATTTTTATTAACTCTAAATTAAATTTATATTTGCAAAAAAATTTACAACACTTATGAAAAAATCTGTAATTGCTTTTTTTATGTTAGGTTTTCTTACGGCAAATGCTCAAAAAATAGAAAACGAAACAACTCCTAAAGCAAATGAAAACAAAAAAACGGAATGGAATAAGTTTTCGCTAAGCGGATATGGCGTAGTAAACTATTATAACTTCGGAAAATACGATACAGATTTAAATATCAAAGATAAATTTGATGCCGAGCGCTTGAATCTATACTTAGGTTATCAATTCTCTGATAAAATTTCTTTCAAATCGGAAATAGAGTTTGAACACGGTGGAACTGGTTCTACTATCGAACTTGATACGCAAGAAGAATTTGGTGAATACGAACAAGAAATTGAAGCAGGTGGTGAAGTAAAAATCGAACAAATTTTTGTGGATATTAAAATCATACCTCAATTCAATGTTCGTTTGGGAAGAATGAAACTTCATTTCAATTTAGCTCAAGACATAGACCGTCCTACCCGCTATTTTACCACACACAGACAAGAAATGGAAAACGAAATTTTACCTTTAGGGTGGTATGAAAACGGTATTCAATTTTACGGAAACTTTTGTAACGACAGGTTGAAATATGAATTTTCTGTTACCAATGGTTTGGATGCAACCGGATTTTCATCTAGAGGATGGATCAAAGATGGTTATCAAACGCGTTTTGAAATGTCTGTTGGAGAAAGTTTAGCCTATACAGCGAGATTAGACTATAAATTTGGGAAAGACAAATATACCTACGCTGGAATTGCAGCATATATCAACAATACTGCTCCAAACAGACCTAAAAATGATTTAGATGTAGATGCTTATGCTACTATTTACGAAGGCCATATCTCATATAATGAAGGGCCTCTTCGTTTTCAATCTGTTGTTTTATACGGAAACCTTCAAAACTCGGATATCATCAGTAGAAAAAATGCTGCTTTGTCTAATAATTTAGGTGTTAAAAGAACTCCTGTTGGACAAAAAACTTTGGGGTATTCAACAGAAATAGGTTATAATATTTTACACATTTTACATCCCACTAGTAAACAACAACTCTACCCTTTTGCTCGATATGAATACTATGATACAATGTATGAAACCAAAGGTGTAGTTGTTAAAAAACCTCGATGGGAACGAAGCGTGTTTACAGGTGGTATCAACTGGTTTGTACATCCACAAATCGTTATTAAAGCTCAATACCAAACCCGCACACTCGGTTCTATCCACTACGACCCAGTTACGTCAATTTCTACTGGTAAAAAGCAAAAAGAAAACACGTTTTCTATGGGATTGGGATTTTCTTTCTAAAATCATTTAAAAATTAAATATTTATGAAAAACAAATTATTTATTTCAAGTTTACTTGTAGGTTCTTTATTATTTCAAAGCTGTAATGAAAGTGATGATTTTGGTGTAGATACTGAAAATCTAACCAATAAAGAAGTATTAACAAGTCTTACAAACGATGTTATTACAGCAACGTATAAAGACTTAAATGACAAAGCTATAGTATTAAAAAATGCTGTAAATACTTTTGTTACAAACTCTAACGAAACAACTCTACAAGCAGTAAAACAAGCTTGGATAGACACAAGGCAGCCTTGGGAACAATCAGAAGGATTTTTATACGGCCCTGTTGATACTGAAGGTCTCGACCCTGCAATGGATACTTGGCCTGTTGACGTTCAAGCAATGAACAATATCTTAAATAGCAACCAAGCCATTACTGCAAACTTAATTGCTTCTAACAACGAAGCTAGAGGTTTTCACCTTATCGAATTTTTAGTTTGGGGCGAAGATGGATCAAAAACAGCAGATCAAATCAACAACAGACAAAAAGAATATTTGGTTGCAGCTGCTCAAGATTTACAAAACAACACTCAGGCGCTTTACAACGGATGGAGTACTTCAGGAGCAAACTATGGTAGTTACTTCATCAACGCTGGAATAAACAATCTACTTTACCCTTCTCAAAGAGCTGCTTTGGAAGAAATTGTAGAAGGACTTATTACGATTGCAGACGAAGTAGCTAATGGTAAAATCGAAGACCCTCTAAATTCTGAAGGTAATACTCCTAATGCAGAGTTAGAAGAATCTAGATTCAGCAACAATTCTAAAAAAGATTTTGCTGATAATATGAGAAGTATTCAAAACATTTATTTAGGAAAATACAACATCACAGGAAAAGGACTTTCTACAATAGTTGCAACTAAAAATCCTTCCTTAGACTTACAAATGAAATCTAAAATTACGGAAGCAATTGAAGCAATTGAGGCTATTCCTGGAACTTTTACAGATGCTATATTCAACAACAGAACTAAAGTAGTAGTAGCTCAAGAAAAAGTAAATGAATTAAAAAATCTAATCGAATCACAATTAAAACCATACATTAACACTTTATAGTTTCATTCATTTTGTATCTATAAGGATATATAGCATTTACTGCTGTATATCCTTTTTCTACTTTTTGCTTATGAAAAAATCTATACTTTCCTTTGCTATTTTCACAACATTATCTCTTTTTTCTTGTAAAGAGGATGATAACCAATATATAAATCTACCCGAACTTTCCGACAGAGTTTACGCTGGTGGAGCTACTACAATTTTTACCAATACGAGCAACGCATACTCTACTCCTGCCCCTAATCTCAATAGCGTAGATTATGACAAACACATGGCAGGCGATTTGATTTTCGAATCAGTTTATGTTACCTCTCCAAACAATGTCAATCAAGGTCTTGGTCCTATTTTCAACAATTCTTCGTGCATTTCGTGTCATCCGCGAGATGGACGTGCTGCCTTTCCAAATGATTTAGATGCCAGAAGCGGATTTTTTCTTCGTGCTAGTGTACCAGGTATAAATAACAAT
>JBHBEQ010000112.1:0-9119 GCA_041785575.1 Flavobacterium sp. | reverse complement strand
GATACCATGCAACTCAATAGCAAATATGCGGAGTACAACGGAATACAAAAAGTAGCTTATGCCTCTGGAAATGTGGTAATGAAGTCTCCAAACTCAAGTATTACAACAGAAAAAATATACTATGACAGAGGAAACGGCGTAGCATATTACGACGATCACGCTACAATTACCAACCGACAAAACACTCTAAAAAGTAAATCTGGTAAGTATTTTGTAAACGATAAAAAATACGAATTTCGTACCTCTGTCGTTATAACTAGTCCTCAAACAACCATTAAATCTAATCACTTAGATTATTTTGAAATTCCAGGCCACGCCTACTTATTTGGTCCTTCAACTATCGTTAACAAAGATCATTACATTTACACAGAAAATGGTTTTTACGATGTGAAACAAGATGTGGGCACAATGACAAAAAAACCGTATATACTCACCGACAACAAACGGATTGAAGGCGACCTTATGTATTACGATAAAAAGGCTGGATTTTCAAAGGTGGAAAATCACGTAAAAGTTACAGACACTATCAATAAAATGGTGTTTACCAGTCATTACGCAGAAGTTTACCAACGCAAAGATAAAAACGACTCTATTTATATCTCCAAAAAACCGTTGGTGAAAATGTTTGCTGAAAACGATTCTACTTTTTTTCACGCTAAAGAAATTTTCATTACCGGAAAGGACAAAGAACGCATTGTAAAAGGGTACCCAAATGCAAGAATGTTTAGAAGTCCTGATTTAAGTGCAAAAGCAGATTCTATATTCTTCGATCAAAAAGTTGGTCTTACAAAATTCATTGGAAAACCAGTTTTGTTTAGAGGGGAAAGTCAACTTACCGGAAAAATTATGCACTTACTAAACAACCCAAAAACCGAAAAACTCGATTCTCTAAAAGTTCTAACAGACGCATTCGTAATACAGAAAGATAGTCTGGGAACTGGATATAATCAAGCAAAAGGCATCAACCTTTTTGCAAAATTTGTTGAGAATAAAATCACAGAGATTGATTTAATCCAAAATGCAGAAATGATTTATTACTTGTATAACGAGGAGGACGAATTAGAAGGAATTGACAAAGGTATTTGTTCTAAAATACACCTCGAACTTGAAGATAACAAAATCACAACTGCGACTAGAATGATAAATCCGTCTAGCACAACATATCCTCCCGAACAATTCCCAGAAAGTTCTAAAATGCTTCCTGGATTTCAATGGCGTGGAGACGAACGAATAAAACACCAGTCTGAAATATATCCACCAGAGGAACTAGACAAAGATACTGTTGCCGAAGAAGAGAAGCAAAAACTGGACACTGAAAACAAAAAACCTTTTTCAGTAAAAAAAGAAACCTTAAATGCCAAAGATATTCCATCAAACAATATCAAAAACATTTAAAAAACTCATAAAATGACAAAAGACTTTTATACCTATCAAGCTCAGACTACCTTTCATCCATTGGCTTTAGAAATAGAATTTGCCGAAGGAAGTTATATACATACAACAGACGGTAAAAAACACCTCGATTTCGTTGCAGGTGTTTCTGCTTGTACACTCGGACATCAACACCCTGTGGTAAAAAAAGCTATCATTGATCAGGTAAACAAATATGCACACGTGATGGTTTATGGTGAATACATCCAAAAACCTGCTGTAGATTTTTGTAAATTACTTGTAAAGCACCTTCCTCCTAACCTAAATAAGGTATATCTCGTTAATTCAGGAACCGAAGGTATTGAGGGAGCAATGAAATTAGCCAAAAGAGTTACGGGAAGAAGTGAAATTATTTCATGTCACAACGCCTACCACGGAAACACTCAAGGTTCTATGAGCATACTCGGAAACGAAGAACGCAAAAGAGCTTTCAGACCTTTATTGCCTGATGTTCGTTTCATCACATTTAACAACAAAAATGATTTAGAAAAAATCACCACAAAAACTGCAGCTATCATTCTAGAAACCATTCAAGGAAGTGCAGGTTTTATAACTCCTGAAAACAATTGGCTAAAGAAAGTAAAACAACGCTGCGAAGAAGTTGGTGCTTTATTAATCCTCGATGAAATACAACCTGGATTTGGTAGAACAGGTAAACTATTCGGATTCGAACACTACAATGTGAGTCCTGATATCTTAGTTATTGGAAAAGGAATGGCAAGTGGTATGCCCGTAGGTGGATTTGTTGCAAACGAAAAACACATGGATTTACTAGCCAATGACCCTAAATGTGGACATATCACCACATTTGGAGGGAACCCTGTTATTGCAGCTGCAAGTTTAGCAACCTTAGAAGTATTAACTACCTCGACTTTAATGGATGAGGTGATGGAAAAAGAACAATTGGTTCGCAAACTTTTACAACATCCATTGATTACAGATATTCACGGAAAAGGATTAATGCTAGCTCCTATGACGCCTTCAGAAGACATTACAAATAGAGTAATCCTAAAATGTAAAGAAAAAGGTCTTATATTATTCTGGCTAATGTTTGAAGGTAAAGCCATTCGCATTACTCCTCCTCTAACTATTTCAAACAAAGAGCTTGAAGAAGGTTGTAAAATCATTCTTGAAGCTTTGGACGAAATTCAACAAGAGGATTCTTTAATACCTGTTGAATAATCTGTTTATAAAAAACAATGTATTAGAGATTCTTTCTGTGAATTTCTATTAATTTTATCAAAAATATCCGTATCTAATACCAAAATATGCATTACGAAGACGAAAACCTACAACTAGCTATCACTAAATTTGAGTCGATGCTAAAATCAAACAAAATTTTGTTTTTCGATTCAGAAGAATTCGAAGACATCGTCTTGTATTACTTAGACTCTGGGAAAATCAACCTTTCTAAAAAAGCACTAAAAATTGGATTAGAACAACACCCAAATTCTATAAACCTAAAATTGGTAAAAGTAGAAATTTTAGTTTTTGAAGATAAATTTGATCAAGCAGAAACTTTGCTCAACGAATTACGGGATATAGACCCTACTAATGATGAGGTATACATCCAATTTGCTAATGTAAACTCCAAAAAAGGTCTTCATCACGAAGCTATCCAATGCTTATACATTGCCTTAAAACACACCGATGATGAAGCAGATGTTTATTCTCTTCTAGGTATGGAATACCTCTATTTAGAAAACTTTGAAAAGGCAAAAGAATATTTTTCTTTATGTGTAGAAATGGATTCGCTCGACCATTCATCACTTTACAACATTATTTATTGTTTCGAATGTTTACAACAAACTACAGAAGCAATAACTTATTTACAAAATTTCTTAGATACAAATCCTTATAGCGAAATTGCATGGCATCAATTAGGAAAATTGTTTAGAAACAACAAAGAATACGACAAAGCCATTAATGCTTTAGAATTTGCCCTTGCAATTGATGAAAATTTTGAAGGTGCTTTAATTGAATTAGGTAAAAATTACGAATATTTAGGCAACTTCACAAAAGCTCTTAAATACTACGAAGAAGCTCTTCAAAAAGATTCTTATTCTGCATATATCTTATGGAGAATAGGTGCTTGTTATGAAAATCTCAACAAAGACCTATTAGCCAAACAATACTTTCAAAAAGTAGTAGAGGAAGACAAATTGTTTGACAAAGCATGGATTTCTCTTACGGATTTACATATAAAACATTCTGAATTTCAAATGGCCCTTTTTTACATTAAAAAAGCCATCGAAATAGATGAAAACAATCAATTGTATTGGAGAAGATATGCAACGATCAACCATTCTTTAGGAAATCTAAATGCAGCAGAATTAGGTTATCGCAAGGCTATTGAAAATGGTGATAAATTTATTGATACTTGGTTGTATTTGGCTGATGTTAATTTACATCTAAAATTATACGACCAAGCTATAAAATGTTTGTTAAATTTAATGGACTTTCACCCTGAAGATTTCAGAATTTCCTACCGATTAGCTGGGTTGTATTTCCTGACCAACGAATTTGAAAAAGCTACATATCACCTAACTAACGCTTTGATAGAAAATTTTGCATACGCCGATTGGTTTTTAAATCATTTTCCGGAATTACAAGATTCAGAATTGGTACTAAATCAGATTTCAAATCACAAAAATTCGCTATAACCATTGAAAAGATACGGTCTAATAGGAAAAAACATTCACTATTCTTTTTCTGCTAATTATTTTGCAGAAAAATTTATGCGTGAAAACATCAAAAACACTACGTACCAAAACTTTGATTTAGAAAATCTCGACAACATTCAACATTTATTTGAAAATAACCATTCTGGATATAATGTTACCATTCCATACAAAGAAGAAATCATTCCTTTTCTTGATGAAATCTCCCTTGAAGCAAAAGAAATCGGTGCTGTAAATACTATAAAAATCATCGACAACAAAAAAATAGGTTACAATACCGATTGTTATGGTTTTGAAAATTCTTTGCTTCCACTAATCAAACCACACCATAAAAAAGCACTAATTTTAGGGTATGGCGGTGCCGCAAAAGCGATAGAATATGTATTAAAAAAATTGGGTATTCCCTATTTAATAGCTGTAAGAAATCCTAAAACAACAAATCAAATCACATTTGATTCAATCGATAAAGAAATCACAGAAAACCATCAAATCATTATCAATTGTACCCCATTAGGTACCTTTCCTAATATTGATAATTTCCCTCCCATCCCCTACGAATACCTCAACGACAGTCACTTGCTTTATGACCTTATTTACAATCCCGAAGAAACTACTTTTTTAAAAAAAGGAAAAGAAAAACAAGCTACAATTAAAAATGGATACGAAATGCTCGTCTTACAGGCGGAAAAAGCATGGGAAATATGGAATCTCTAAACACTTCAAATGTGATTATAAACGATATTTCAAAACTATAGAAATTATTTCTATCGACTTTTCTTTGATTTTACTTAATAAAATCTTTGAGATTAGTGTAATTAAAAAATTAATAACAAATTTTGAATAATCTACAACAATGAAATTATTAGCAATAATCGTATAAAATCAAAATAACATATCTCTTAAATAATCTATAAAAAAAACCCTCAATAATGAGGGTTTTAATCTTTTTATTAATAAGCTCTTGCGTCTTTACCTTCGTAGAAATTCATAAAAGCACGATTAACTACTCTATTACCTCCAACTGTTGGATAATCTCCTGTAAAATACCAATCTCCAAGATTTTGCGGACAAGATTCATGAAGATTTTCAATGGTTTGGAAGATAATTTTCACCTCTGCCCCTACATTTGATGGTCGTAGCATTTCAGAAATCTTATCTGAAATTTCTTCTGGAGTAAAAGGTTCGTAGATTTCTTTTACAAAATTATGCACTTCAGCATCTGGTAAAAACTCTTGTGCTTTACATTTTTTGTAAACATCCTCTACTATATGATACATATTGCGTTCTTTAAGCAATTCCAAAGTTGCATTAAAAGCAATCAATGTTTCTAATTTAGCCATATCTATTCCATAACAATCCGGATAGCGAATTTGAGGAGCAGATGATACAACTATAATTTTCTTCGGATGCAAACGGTCTAACATTTTGATGATAGACTTTTTCAATGTCGTTCCACGTACGATACTGTCATCAATTACGATAAGTGTATCTGTAGGTTTTACCACTCCATAAGTTACATCATATACGTGTGCAACCATATCGTCTCGATTGCTATCATCTGTAATGAATGTACGGAGTTTAGCATCTTTTATAGTAATTTTTTCTGTGCGGACTGTTTTCGCTAAAATATTCTCAATCTTATCCTGTGACAAACCGTCTTTTAAAGCGAGTATTTGTTCTGTTTTTCTCTTATTAAGAAAATCATGTGCACCTTCTACCATTCCGAAAAAAGAAACTTCTGCTGTATTAGGAATATACGAAAAAACAGCATTATCGATATCGTAATCAATTTCTTTCAAAATCATTGGCATCATTGTACGCCCCAAAGCTTTACGCTCTTGGTAGATGTCTGCATCATTTCCTCTAGAGAAATAAATTCTCTCAAACGAACACGCTTTTTTAGGAAGTGGTTCTAAAATTTGTTCAAACGAAACTTTTCCACTTTTCTTCACGATAATCGCTTGTCCTGGGTTTAACTCTTTAATTTCATCAAATGGAACGTCGAAAGCTGTTTGAATTACAGGACGTTCTGATGCAACTACAACAATTTCATCATTTTCAAAATAAAATGCTGGACGAATACCCGCTGGGTCTCTAAGTACAAAAGAATCTCCGTGACCGATCATTCCTGCCATAGCAAAACCTCCATCCCAATTTTTAGATGATCTTCTTAAGATACGACCAATATCTAAGCGTTCACCAATTACAGGACTAGCTTCTTTTTTACTCAATCCTTCATTGTTTTTCACGTCGTAATACAATGTTTCTACTTCATCATCTAAGAAATGTCCGATTTTTTCCATAACTGTTACAGTATCTGCCATTTCTTTTGGATGTTGCCCTAAGCGAACTAAATCGTCAAATAGTACACGAACATTCGTAAGATTAAAGTTTCCTGCAACAATTAAATTTCTATGCATCCAATTATTTTGTCTCAGAAACGGATGTACGCTTTCAATACTATTTTTCCCAAAAGTTCCGTAGCGAACGTGTCCTAAAAACACCTCACCTACGTATGGAATTTCAACTTTTTGAGCTTCAATATCATTAACAAGTTCTGGAGAATTTTCAAGTATCCCGTTTATTTTTTCATTTATTTGAGAAAAAATATCCTGAATAGGTTGAGATTTATTCGATCTAACTCTACTGATATATCTCTGCCCTGGCTCCATATCTAATTTGATACTTGCCAATCCTGCTCCATCTTGTCCTCTATTATGTTGCTTTTCTAGCAATAAATACATTTTTTGGATTCCATAAAAAGAAGTTCCGTATTTTTCTTTGTAAAAAGAAAGCGGCTTTTTTAATCTTAAAAAAGCAATTCCACATTCGTGTTTTAAAGCGTCACTCATAACTATTGTGTTGTATATTATCAGAAAAAGCCTCGTTTTTGAGGCCTTTACATTATTATTCCGTTAATTCAATATTGAATTGAGTTAATTTTTTAAATTGTTCTAATCTTTGATTCACTTCTTCTATAGAAAGCTGTTCCATGCGTTCTGTTCCAAATTTTTCCACACAAAAAGAGGCCAATGTCGAACCATATATGATGGCATTTCGCATATTTTGGAAAGAGATATTTCCACTTTTTGCCATATATCCTGCAAAACCACCTGCAAACGAATCTCCTGCTCCCGTTGGGTCAAATACTTCACGTAAAGGTAAAGCAGGTGCAAAAAAGACGTGATGATCTTGAAATAGTAAAGCACCGTGTTCTCCTTTTTTAATCACAACATATTTAGGTCCCATTTGATGAATTTTCTCTGCTGCTTTTACCAGTGAATACTCTCCAGAAAGCTGTCTTGCTTCTTCATCGTTGATGGTTATAACATCTACCCTTTTTATTACTTCTGCTAATTCATCTGGTGTAGAATCCATCCAAAAATTCATAGTGTCTAAAACTACTAATTTCGGTTTTTTTACCATTTGGTCAAGTACATCCGATTGTATTGTTGGATGCAAATTACCTAACAATACCACTTCTGCATCTTTATAGTTTTCCGGAACAATAGGTTTAAAATCCGCTAAAACATTGAGTTGCGTATCTAATGTATCACGCGTATTGAGATCATTGTGATATTTTCCTGCCCAGAAAAAAGTTTTTCCTTCCGGAACTATCTCAATCCCTGATACATCTATTTTTTTTGATTTTAAAAGATCTAAATATTCTTGCGGAAAATCACCACCAACAACAGAAACAATTGCGGTGTCCAATTGAAAATAAGCAGCTGAGAGTCCAATATAAGTAGCAGCTCCTCCCAAGATTTTATCTGTTTTCCCGAAGGGCGTTTCTATCGCATCAAAAGCGACTGTACCTACTATTAATAATTTGCTCATCCTTTCGAATTATATAAAGCACAAAGATAATACATTTAAGAAATTTACACAAACTCCTCATTAGGAATATTATCAACTAACATTCAATGTATTACACATTCCATCTCATTTAACTATTAATTTTTAAACTCAAAAAAATCCCACTTTCTGACGATTTTTCATAAATAGTATCAATTGATAACTTAGGTCTTTGAGCCGCTTCTACTGCCAAACGATCACATCGTTCATTCATTGGGTGATTATTGTGCCCCTTTATCCATTGAAATCGCACTTGATGTTTTCTAAAAACTTTGAGAAAACGAATCCATAAATCAGGATTTTTCTTTCCTGTAAAGCCTTTTTTTTCCCAACCGAAAACCCAACCTTTTTCTATAGCATCAACCACATATTTAGAATCAGAAACTACCAAGACTTTCATATTCTCTTTCTTTAACATTTCAAGTCCTACGATTACCGCAAGCAGTTCCATTCTGTTATTTGTAGTCAAACGAAAGCCTTCAGCTACTTCTTTGCAAACATTTTTTCCAACCCATTCAAGTATTAATCCATACCCTCCAGGCCCGGGATTTCCTCTAGAAGCACCGTCTGTATATAAGATAATCTCTGGAGGCATTTATATAAGTGTTTCAATAATTTTTGGAAAGTGCTCGTATTCCAATTGATGAATTTTGGTTGCTACATCATCTGCTGTATCTGTAGGTGCAATTGACACTTTTGCTTGAAAAATAGTTGCTCCTTCATCGTAATGTTCGTTTACATAGTGGATAGTAATTCCTGATTCCACTTCTTTATTTGCAACAACAGCTTCGTGTACGTGCATTCCATACATGCCTTTTCCACCAAATTTTGGCAATAACGCAGGGTGAATATTTATAACTTTAGGATACTTTTCTATAATTTGTTGAGGGAATTTCCACAAAAAACCAGCTAATACAATTAAATCGGGATGAATTTCTTGAATTCTTTGTAAAAGACTACCATCGTTCATCTGCTGACGTGTAAAAACTTCACACGAAACATTCAATTTCTTAGCACGTTCAATCACAAAGGCATTAGGGTTATTGGTAAAAACATAAAAAGACACGTTTCTTTTTATGTTTTTAAAATACGTAACAATATTCTCCACATTTGAACCTGATCCAGAAGCAAATAAAACTATATTTTTCATAT
>JBHBEQ010000111.1:0-3314 GCA_041785575.1 Flavobacterium sp. | reverse complement strand
GTACCGGAGAGTGGGTATTTTGTTGTGAATTTTGAGAATCAAGACGAAACCCAAAGTACTATAAAATTCTTGTAGGCGATGAAAATATTTAAGATAGACATACAGAAGTTGGGAATTTTATTGCTCCCCACGCTACTTCGCAAGCATAAAATGGTGGCGTGGATACGAGCATTAGTAACGCCGTTAGATACGTTGCATTACAATTTTGTAAACAAGCGTAATGCCGATATTTACAATCTTAATCATAATGGACAAAAGTGTTATTTACGCAAGGCACTTAATGACGCATTTGATTCACAACTCCGACGAGTACGCATTGACGATGCTCCTCGATATGCCTCTGAATACATTTACACAAGGGCGGAAGGGAAAACTAAATTTTTAGGAAAAATGACAATCCGTACACGAGGCGAGAATCAAGTTACAGGGTTGAACTTTATTGTGCAAGTTCCTATGGAGCTGCAATATTTAGAGCTTCAAATAAAGGTATTAGTGGATTATTACAAATTAGCGAGTAAACATTATAAAATCATTTATGTATGAATAAAAAAATAGATTTTCAACAAACAGGCGGATTTCCGTTAGACACAGATGTGTTGGAATTTATGCAAGAGAGTTACGCTCTATTGCACGCTTTGGGTGAACTGGCAGGCAATTTATCCATTTTGAGAGGTTGCGAGGTTGTTGGAAACACAGTTACCAATGGCATTGTTTACATTGATGGCGTTATAATGCCATTCAAAGGAGGTACTGCTTCTGAAAATGTAAGTGTGCGAACTGTTGAGACGGCTCTTATATTTGAAGACGGCGCATCGAAGACGGTGCTGTTTGAAAAACAAGCGGAATTTGGGGGAGTTGTTAATGTATATAAATGGGAGGATTTTCACCGAGTTGAAAATATTAAGTCTATACTCGAAAAAATAAACACCCATGAGCATACTTGGAGACAAATTAAGGATAAGCCCGAAACATTCCCGCCATCGGAACATCAGCATAATTGGAATAACATAAGTAATAAGCCTTCTAAATTTAATCCCACAGCACATCGACATAATGCTGCTGATATTGATGGACTTCCAGTAAGTGCTGGCAGGGTTGTTATTGCGGGTAAAATAAGATGTAACCCCAAGAGTGTTATAAAGAAATATGTTGGTGATTTTTCGGTAGAAGATTACAACAACACAGGGTGGTTAGACCACTACGTTATCAGACATAATTTAGGGCATACCGATTACATTGTAACAGGACAATGTATCTCGTACCCCTTCGTTAAATTAAATTGCTTTCAAATTAACGCCAATACTTGTGTAATTACGACAAGTGATGATAATTCGGGCAATGCTACCGATATAGATTTTATGATAACTTCATTTAAATAGCTGAAAAATGGCAACGGGAAGAGATATATTAAAAAAATGGTTCTCAAACTTCAAGAGACCTACACAAGAGCATTTTTGGGAATGGCTTGATAGTTTTTGGCATAAATCCGAAGAGATACCAATAGCAAGCGTTCAGGGGTTGGAGAAATTTCTTGGAAAAGTAGCAACCTCCGAGCAACTCAACAATCATGAGAGTTATTTGCAAGCACATTCAAATTTATTAGCTCAAAAAGTAGATAAGGAAATTGGTAAAGGATTATCAAGCAATGATTTTACTGATGTGTACAAGCAAAAAATAGATGATTTTCAGTTACCCGACCTGTCGCATTATCTTGAACGGGGAAATTACAACGGCACAGCTCAGGACTTAAAACAATTCATTGATAACATAAATACGGTACTACAATCTGATGACAGTACACTTGATGATTTACAAGAGATTGTAAACTATATCAAACAAAATAAACAGATTTTATCTACGTTAGGTATTTCAAATATTGCAGGTTTGGTTGATGCTTTGGCGAGCAAATCAGATACAAATCATACGCATAGTGAATATGCGTTAGATTCTCACACTCATTCTTGGGATAATATTGAAAATAAGCCCACTAACCTTGCTACAACCCAAAATATTACCGATGCGATTAGTGGGATTAAAATGAGTGGCAGGAATTTACTTAGAAACACTTTGAATCCTAATCTCCAAAATTGGAAGCATAGTGATAATACGAGTATTGAATCAGGACAATTGGATGTTTTCGGAGGAACAGACGCATTTCGATTAAGAATAAATAATAATGATGATTTCTATTTCTCAACCATTGCTGGTAACGTATATGCTGTCAAGACGAAGGGTAAATATACTGTTTCTTTTTATGCAAAATCAAGTACCCCTATTAATATGCCTGTTACAGTCAGTGGGGTTGTGAAAAGTGTAGATATTACTTCGGAGTGGAAAAAATATGACATAATATTTGATGTACAATCCCCTACATCTTATAAAGATTTAGAATTTGCAGGAAGTTATAGCTTAACTGGAAATATGGGGTTAGAATTGTATTTTTCTCATATAAAATTGGTGAAGGAGCATGAAGATTGGTCGCCGGCAATAGAAGATATTTATCAACAAATAGATGATATTAGAATAGGTGGGCGAAATTTGCTTAGAAGAACCCAAGAATTTTCAGTTGAAGGTGGAGACTATGAAATGCTTATTAATTATGCAGGAGATGGCGGCGTTTCTTCAGAAACTTTTAATGGAAATGTGGTTCGTGTAGTTAACAGCGATTTTCAGGGTTATCGTGCAAATATTCCATATCTTGTTGGAGAACCCATAATAATTTCGTTCTGGGCTAAAAGTAGAGGAGCAGCGAAATTTAATAATTTTGCATTTAATCACGACCCTAATAATATTCAGCCGTTTTTACAATTATCTAATAATGGTGATATTATCGGCGATAATCAGTGGCATAGATATTATATTTTCAATCCCAAAGGAATGTCGTTTGGTAAGGAAACTGGAAATGGTTTTGTTGAATTTTACAACTGTTCTTCTAATATTTTAGTATCATCAATCAAAATTGAAAAAGGTAACAAAGCTACCGATGATACACCTGCTCCGGAAGATTTTTATAATGAAATCAATACTAACGTTTTAAAAATAAACACAAGTGTAAGGACATCGCAAAAAATTAATGGTTAGTCGCAACAGGGTAGAAATATTGTAAGTACTGGCGGAGATAATATTATTATTACAGTTGATAGTAGTGATGTTTTCTGTGCGACTTACCAAAAAATAGGTACAGGTAATATTATGTTTGGGGCAGGAGCAAATAAAACACTTGTTCAGGTTGATAATACCAATACTATTAATGGTGCAAAGGGAAGTACTGCAACTGTAACCGTTGTAGATAATGAAATATTGTTAAGAATTTC
>JBHBEQ010000110.1:0-2879 GCA_041785575.1 Flavobacterium sp. | reverse complement strand
TAACCAACAAACAGATTAAGTGGATTGAAAATAAACTCAATAATCGACCTCGTAAAAGACTTGGATACCTCACGCCAAACGAAAAATTTAAACAAATTATTAATCAGAATTCTGTTGCATTTGCAAGTTGAATTCAGCTAAAACTCAAAATATGTATTGTATTTCTAAAAAAATAGCAGCTATCAAAGACAGCTGCTATTTTAACTTCTATTTAATTTTATTATAATGAAGCGAGAATATTATTCAACGTTTCAGATGGTCTCATTGCTTTTGAAGTCAATTTTTGATCTGGTTGATAATAACCTTTTATCTCTTGCGGCTTACCTTGAGCACCGATTAACTCTGCGTTAATTTTTTCTTCATTTGCTTTCATTTCCGCAGCAATTTTAGCAAATTTAGTAGCCAAATCACTATCCGTAGTTTGTTTTGCTAATGCTTCAGCCCAATACATTGACAAATAAAAATGAGATCCTCTATTGTCTATTTGACCAACTTTTCTTGCTGGAGATTTATCATTTTCTAAAAACTTAGCATTTGCTTCATCTAATGCATCAGCCAATACTTGTGCTTTTGAATTGTTTTGTGTTTGAGATAAATGCTCTAATGATGCTTGAAGTGCTAAAAACTCTCCTAATGAATCCCAACGTAAATATCCTTCTTGAATAAATTGTTCAATGTGTTTCGGTGCAGAACCTCCTGCTCCTGTTTCAAACAATCCTCCTCCATTCATCAATGGAACGATAGAAAGCATTTTAGCAGATGTTCCTACTTCAAGAATTGGAAATAAATCTGTCAAATAGTCACGTAATACATTACCTGTTACTGAAATAGTATCCTCTCCTTTTCTTATGCGTTCAACTGAAAATTTTGCAGCTTCAATTGGACTTAAAATACGGATATCTAAGCCATTAGTATCGTGATCTTTTAAATAAGTATTTACTTTATTAATAATTTCTCTATCATGTGCACGATTTTCATCTAACCAAAATACTGCAGGTGTTTGAGATAAACGAGCACGAGTTACTGCTAATTTAACCCAATCTTGAATAGGTGCGTCTTTTGTTTGACACATTCTAAAGATATCTCCTTTTTCAACTACTTGGTCAAAGAAAACATTACCTTCTGCATCAGTTACACGAATTACTCCATCTGCTTCTGCTTGGAAAGTTTTGTCATGCGAACCATACTCTTCAGCTTTTTGAGCCATTAATCCAACGTTTGGAACAGTTCCCATTGTTGCTGGGTCATATGCACCATTTTTCTTACAATCTTCAATCACTGCAGTGTAAACTCCTGCATAACATCTATCAGGAATTAAAGCCCAAGTATCTTGCTCTTTTCCATCTTTGTTCCACATTTTTCCTCCAATGCGAATCATTGCAGGCATTGATGCATCAACAATTACATCAGAAGGAACGTGTAAATTAGTAATGCCTTTATCTGAATTTACCATTGCAATAGCAGGTCCATTTTCAATAGCTTGTTCAATAGCTTGTTTTACTTCAGCTTCTTGAGGATTACCTTGTATTTTTGCATATAATTCTCCCAATCCGTTGTTTGGATTAATACCTAATTCACTAAATAAAGTAGCGTATTTTTCAAAAACCTCTTCAAAATAAACCGAAACAATAGCTCCAAAAATAATTGGGTCAGAAACCTTCATCATTGTTGCTTTTAAGTGTGCAGAAAACAACACTCCAGCAGCTTTTGCTTCTTCTTTTGTTTGTTTTACAAATGCTTTTAACGCATTTACATTCATCACAGAAGAATCTATTACCTCTCCTGCTTTTAATGGAGAAAGTCCTTTTAATTCTTTAACAGAACCGTCTTTTGCTACAAATTCAATTTTGAATTGAGTGTCATTTGCTACAGTAACTGACTTTTCAGTTCCATAAAAATCTCCTGATTCCATATGAGCCACTTTTGTTTTTGAATCAGAAGACCACGCTCCCATTGAGTGAGGGTGTTTTTTAGCATAATTTTTTACTGCTTTTGGCGCACGACGATCTGAATTTCCTTCACGAAGTACAGGGTTTACAGCAGACCCTAAAACTTTTGCATAAGTTGCTTTTATCGCTTTTTCTTCATCATTTGCAGGCTCTGCAGGATAGTTAGGCACTTTATATCCATGTGCTTGTAATTCTGCAATAGCTGCATTTAATTGAGGGATTGATGCCGAAATATTTGGCAATTTAATAATATTAGCCTCTGGTGTTTTAGCTAATTCTCCCAATTCTGTTAATGCATCTCCAATTTTTTGACCATCTTCTAGATACTCTGGAAAATTAGCCAATATCCTACCTGCTAAAGAAATATCTCTTGTTTCTACTTCTACATTTGCTGCAGACGTAAACGCCTGAACAATTGGTAAAAATGAATAAGTTGCCAACATTGGCGCCTCATCTGTAAGTGTGTAAATAATCTTAGATTTCGACATTATTTTATACTATTAAATCGTTTGTTCTTTTACTATCCACAAATATAACCTTTTTTTTTCTATGTTACAATTTTTAATGTATACTTGTTATTCTTAAAAAAATAACACCCGTCGGAAAGTTTTCACAAATAATAAAAAACACCTTGTCACCCCTTTATTTATAAGGACAGACTTGTTTGTAATGCGGAATTATCTCCCTCAAAAAGTGTTTTTTTCAGGTGTTTTTTTCGCTTTTTTTTACAATGAAGTTTGGCTCATTGCATATATAATTCAATATCAAATACCCCCCCTTATCTTCTCACAAAAATTACTAAATCCCACCTTTTATCGCTATAAAATCGCTTTATCAACTCCAAAAGAAGATAGCAAATCAAGGCTACATAAATCTGTGATTTCACCGCATTTTCACTCGTCCCAAGAAAAGTTTTTATCTGTAAATTTT
>JBHBEQ010000109.1:0-12885 GCA_041785575.1 Flavobacterium sp. | reverse complement strand
TATATACAATAATTAACATTTTTAATCATTTTCTGCATATATGAATTGTATAATAATTCTTTTTTAAAAAAAATCTTTTTATATAATTTTGCACAAAAACTAGTACGAAACACATAAAATAATATTCAGAAATGGGAAGAGCGTTTGAATTTAGAAAGGCCAGAAAAATGAAACGTTGGTCTGCAATGGCTAAAACCTTTACGAGAATTGGTAAAGATATTGTAATGGCAGTAAAAGAAGGTGGACCCAATCCCGAAACCAATGCAAGATTAAGAGCTGTAATGCAAAATGCTAAAGCAGCAAATATGCCAAAAGAAAATGTAGAACGTGCAATTAAACGCGCTACTGATAAGGATACTGCAAACTATAAAGAAATTTTATTTGAAGGATATGCTCCTCATGGAATTGCAATTTTGATTGAAACTGCAACAGATAACAACAATCGTACTGTGGCAAACATTCGTTCTTATTTCAATAAATGCAATGGTACATTAGGAACACAGGGTTCTGTAGAGTTTATGTTTGACCACACTTGTAACTTCCGCATACCTAAAGTAGAAAATTTAGATTTAGAAGAATTCGAATTAGAACTAATTGACCTTGGTGTTGATGAAGTGTTTGAAGATGAAGATGGAATTATGATTTACGCACCTTTTAATAGTTTTGGAGCAATTCAAAAAGAATTAGAAGATCGCTCTATAGATATTTTATCTTCTGGATTTGATAGAATCCCTCAGGTTACTAAAGAACTTACGGAAGAGCAAATCGCTGATGTAGAAAAACTTTTGGAAAAAATTGAAGAAGATGATGACGTACAAAATGTTTTCCATACAATGGCATGATTTTTTGGCACACTATTTGTGTTAGAATAAACAAATGCTATACAAACAGAAAAACATTTTGTTTTCATGATTTTTAAAACGGAAAATATAAATATTTTCCGTTTTTTTTCATCTCTTCAAAAATATTGGCACGCTATTTGTGTTGTAATAACCAAATGCTATAAAAGAGAAAATATTTTGTTTTCATGATTTTTGGAAAAGCGAGAAGTAAGCATACTCTCGCTTTCTTTATTTATACGTGTTTCAACACTTTAACTTCTGCTATCTACTTTTGTTTTCGAAGAATAATTAAATATTTTGTTTGCCATTTTAAAATTAAATATGTTTATTTGCATTGTTATACTTAAACAATTCATTTAACGTGTTCCGTTAGAAATTGATGAAACAAAAAATATAAACAATTAATATATTATCTATGAAATTAAAAAACTTACTTATTATTGCAACAGCATCTATCTTGCTGATTTCTTGCAATCAAGATGAAATTTATGATGTTGCTAATGAAGATTTAAATCAATCATCAGCTAAAAGTACTGCAAGGATAGCAGAAGGAATAATCCCTTTTACTGTTGAAAATGTTCAAAAAGCTTTACCTATTGTACTTCAATACTACAGTAAAAATAGACCAGAAGTTGCCAAACGTTTCGCAAACTATAAAGTAGAGCCTACGCATATTTATTATAAATTCACACCCACTGATAGCTTGCAATATTCTTTATTAATGGAAAAAGAAGAAGAACTACAACTTGCAGTTGACCCGTTTGAATATACCCCCAAAGAACGTACTGAAGATCCCGGAGAAAATGAAATACCAAGTTTTTACGCTGTGGTAAATAAAGAAATTCTAATTCCAAATGTACCCCACGAAACACTTGTTTTGCTTCATTTTACATACGAAGATAAACTGGAAGACGATTCTAAAAATTATGACGAGATAGAATTTAAACAAAACCTAATGTATGAAACTCGTAAAATTGCAGGACATTTGGATAAAGAGGAATTGGCAGAAGGTTATATGAATTACCGTGAAGGGTTTGAAGAAGATAAAGCACAAAAAGGTACTATATCAACTAAAGGTTTGTTTGGTAAAAAATGGAGACCATCAGGAAATATACGTGTAGAAGAAGATGTAGTTCACTCGAATAATAATCGTAGAAAACATTTTGAGCCAGTAAAACGTGCTTGTGTAAATGTTTTGAAATGGGGATGGTTACAAGTTGAACATGGAACTACAGATGATAACGGAAATTTTTCAACAGGAACAACCTATACTAAAAATGTACATTATAAAGTAAAGTTTAAACACGATTATGTAACCGTTAAAGAAGGTAATTTTTATAATACTGCTGATTATTTTTCAGGAAGTCACAAAAGAGCTCCTTTAAATATTACCTTCATAAATAATGCAGATTTATCTCATTATCAGTTTTTTGCATTGATACATAATGCTTCATACGATTATTATGACCGTTGTTTAAGCCTATATGGGCTTCATAATCCTGGAAATTTAAACATAACTGCTTTATACAATGGTTCTGGTTCTAATTCAGGCGCACAATGGTATCCTTTAAACTCTGCTATAAGAGTATCAAGATCAAGCGGTGGTGTATATCGTGGTAGTGACGGTATATATTCAACAACGGTTCACGAATTGACACACAATGGGCATAGAAAAATGGATCCTGGAATGTTCAGTCTTTTTTATCTTGGAAATAAAGAACGATTGTTAATGAGCGAATCATGGGCAGAGGGCGTAGAGACTATATTGACTAATGATCGTTACAATACTTTGTTTGCTACCAATGGTTATGGCACTTATACTGGTACTAAACATGGATGGACAAATCTGACTTTAGGATGGAATGGAGATAAGCAGCATGAATTGGTAACTAATATGGACGAATATACTCCATTAGTGATCGATTTAGTTGATAATCTTAATCAAAACACCTTGATTAATACAAACAATTTACCTATTGACAGAGTCTCAGGTTACACATTACGTCAAATTCAAGCAGCACTAAAAGGGTCAAGAAACCTAAATGAATGGAAAGATAAATTGGTAAATAACTATAACAATCCTACGGAACAGTTTATCGATGATGTATTTAACTATGCTAAATTTGTAAAAAATAATAATTTGTGATTTTTATGAAGACAATAATTTCCTTAATAGTCCTTAGTATATTTATGTTTGGTTGTAGCACTGAAGAAAATCTATACACAATCAAAAAGAAAATACGAAATAGTTCTGAGTACCCTTTTGAGTTAACAATTATTGATTATTCAAATGATACAGTTTTTCATCAGTTTTTACAGCCTCAATCATTTTCGAATGAATTTTCTCAAACAACCAATATAAATTATATAATGGGATGGGGAGATGTGGCTTCAAAAATAAAAATACGTTTTTTAAATAATAATAGAGGTTATGAATGTAATGTAGAGCATACTGGAGATAAATGTCTAAGTTCAAAAGGAAGTCCGTTTAATTCAAACAACCCGCAAGACTATACTGTAGAGGAGAATTTATATATTTACGAAATAACCCAAGAAGATTACGAAAATGCTCATGTATTGCCTTAACAAAATATTCTTTATAAAAATACTATAATGAGTAAATAAGAAATTTGCGATGTAAATGGCAAAGTACACACAAATCATAAAAAGTTGAATAAGCAACACTTATCTATTGATATTTCTACATTTTCAGAAGGAGTTTACATTTTAAAGTTGAAAATCAAACTTTTAAACTCATAAAAATTAATATTTCAGACATCTTACCAATCGTTTTGCTATTGAGCATAACTATGTAAACTTATTTTAGGATAATTTCCAATAAAAAAGAAGCTGTATATTTTTCTTACAGCTTCTTACTTTTTAGCAAATAAAAACGGTTCTTTTTTTTGAAGATTTTATAAATGTATTTCA
Source organism: Flavobacterium sp. (assembly GCA_041785575.1). Classification (GTDB taxonomy): domain Bacteria; phylum Bacteroidota; class Bacteroidia; order Flavobacteriales; family Flavobacteriaceae; genus Flavobacterium. The sequence continues at coordinate 9,112 of JBHBEQ010000109.1, read as the reverse complement.
CTATTCAAATAGCCTAATACCATTTATTCTCATTCATTATTATTTGCTTGCAGACTAATTTTATAATTGTTTTTGGTTATTATGAAATAAAGTGTTTTTTTTGCACTAGCGAGTTTTATTTAAAATTAGTCTAATTATTTGTAGGCAAAAATAATTTTTTTTAAATAATCTCAACCAACGAAAAAAGACATATTTTCAAACGAAAAAAGACACAAATGAAACATTTTAACGAAAATAAATTAAAAATTTCCCCTTTATGCCATTTGCATCAATGGCTTTTAAGGGATTGTACTATATCCTACGGAAATAGCACAACTATAACAGATTATAAAGAGCATTTTATTTTTAGCTTCGAATATCAAAGCATTCCCAAAAAATCGTCAGTTTTTTTAGAATACGCAAATGCAAAAATTTTGCACATTCAAAATCAACTATTAAACATAAAAAACACAGATTCTTTTTTCTTTCACATCATTATATCCAACAATATTCTAGAAAACAAACTACTGCAAAAGGCTTATTATTATTTTAAAAATAATTTGTACAAAGATCTTCCCATAACCTTTGAAATGCATCAAAAAATCAATTCTATTCTTCAATTAGAAAACAACGCAATTCACTATTTTGAAGTGCAAACACTTACAGACAATCTTCTCCTCCAGATATTCAAAGTTCTATACCGCTACAATGAGAACTTAAAAAATAACGAAACAAGTATCGCAACGTGTAAAATGCAACAAATTGCACAATGGCTACACGACAACATTACGCAATCTTTAACCATTGAAATAATTTCTAGAGAATTTGCCACAAACCCCACCTCATTAAAAAATCAATTCAAAAAAGAATTCAACATTCCTATAATGCAATATTTCAAAAACCTCCGTATGGAATGGGCTTTAAAGCAACTTGAAAAACACCAGACTTCGGTGCAAGAACTTTCTTCAATCCTACACTATCAAAACCCTCAACATTTTAGTTTTGCGTTTAAAAAGCATTTTGGAATCACTCCTAGAGAATTACTAAAGAAAAATCAAGTCATAAAAAAAGAGTAGTTAGATAACTACTCTTTCTTCTTATTATTATTTTTTTATACTATCGTGTGCTTGGGTTTCTTCACCATTGTTCCATTTCACTAAAATATCGGTTGCCACTTCTGCACCACTTCCTATTGCTATTGCCACTTGACTTCGATGACCTGAAATGGTTCCTGCAACATAAATTCCTTCGTCAACTATATAATTTTCGTTTTCTAACTGAATGCGATTTTTAGAAGGATGTGACTTCTTATGAGAAACTACATACTGCATTAAACCTTCTATTTGAAAAGCAGGGTTGCTATTTACAGCAACTACAATATTAATTGCTTGATATCCTCCATTTGTTGTTTTCACCAAAAAAATACCATCGGAGTTTTTCTCTACAGAAATTACTTTTTCTTCTTTTATTTGTTCTATGTGAGGATATGTTTTAGCCAGCCCTTCTAATGTGTTTTCTAAAAAATCCTTCCCCAAAGTTCCTGGAGCAACTCCACACACATTATTCAATAAAGCGTTTTGTAGATAAGATGCTTTTTGATGTGCAATAATACCTATTTTCTTGTCTTTTACAAAGTCCTTATTTTGTGCAGAACCTAAAACTAATGCACAAGAAACACCTGCTGCACCAGCTCCGAAAATAAAAACGTCGTATATCATTTATTTAATTTTTTCATTTATCTTTTTAGACATACTGTAAATCAAAAAAATACATACTCCACAAAGAATGGCAACAATTCCTATCAAAGCAATTACACTATCGCCCTGAAACAAGTTGTTTACATCAATCATTGTTATATTAAATCCTATCATTACAATTGCTAATATTAAAATAGCGAACGTAGCATATTTCATAAAAATAATTATTGTTTTAGAGTGACAAATGTAACAAAATAGAAATTAGATATTCTAATGATTAACAATGTTTGAGAATATTTTAACAACAAAACATTTATTTATAACATCTTAAATTCAGAAAAAAAACACTTATAAAGTCTGTATTTTTATTAGAAACACCATTCATTTTTCTACTTCTATACATAAAGTAAAATTCAAATATCATTACTTGAAAAACATATCGTTTGGTTGATAAAAAACACATGTAATTTTTCTAACTGTATTGTATTCTTCGTTATATTATTTCAAATATACCCAAATAATGAAGGTGCTATCTTTCACTAATAAAAACACTTCCCGTTTGTTCTTAATAAATAGAATTGTACCTTTGCAAAAACAACGGTTATGTTTCAGATAGGTAATACTATAATTTCAGACGAAATTGTCGAAAAAGAGTTTGTTTGCAATCTCAACGCTTGTAAAGGTCAGTGTTGCATTGATGGTGATGCAGGTGCACCTCTTGACAAAGAAGAAACACAAATACTAGAAGACATTTTTCCTTTAGTAGAACCATATCTACGTGCAGAAAGTATTGAGAGCATAAAAGAACAAGGTACTTGGATCATTGGACAAGATGGAGGATACGAAACTCCTCTACTTAATCAAAAAGAATGCGCTTACGTGATTTTTAAAGATGAAATGGCTCTTTGTGCAATAGAACAAGCATACAACGATGGAAAGGTTGCATGGAAAAAGCCAATTTCTTGCCATCTTTACCCCATCCGAATTAAAGAATATTCTCAATTTTCTGCTGTAAATTATCACAAATGGCATATTTGCGATGATGCTTGTACTCTAGGAAAAGAACTACAAGTACCTGTTTACAAATTTTTAAAAGAACCTCTAATACGCAAATACGGTCAAGGATGGTATGACGAGCTCGAATTAGTAATAAAAGAATGGAACAACTATAGCAGATAAAGCTTCTTATGATTATAATCTATCAATGCTTTTGCTTGTAGCAATACATCTGCTCCCAATACCCCGTGAATTTTCGGAGTACCAGTTGTAGCCAAAGATTGGTTTACGTGAGAAAGGTCTAAAGCTATTATCCTTAAATCATCTGATTGCCAATTGCCTATGCAAAAATTATTACACTTAGCAGTAAATGTATCAACTCCATCGGAAGTTACAACTCCAAATGCTTTTTCTGTTGATTTTTCGATTTCCAATCCGAAGAAAGACACAAAAGTAACTTCAATACAAGTAGAAGAAGCTCCTGTATCTAATACAAATCGACCTTCTTTTCCGTTTATACAAACAGAAATTATTGCATGCTGAGATGTTGAGATATCAAATTTTTGACAAGAATACCCTTTAGACAATAATATTTCTACAAAATCCATCATTTCTAAAAAAAAAATAAAAGTAATGATTTTCACTGACACACACACACATTTATATAGCGAAGAATTTGGTGCAGAACGCAATAGTTTAATTCAAAACGCCTTAGACCTTGGCGTAAAAAACCTTTGCCTCCCTTCTATCGACTCTTCTTATTATTCTAAAATGTTAGAAGTAGAACAATGCTTTCCTTCTAATATACACTTAATGATGGGATTACACCCTTGCTATGTAAAACCAGAAACATTTGAAAGAGAACTAGAATTTGTAAAAAATCAATTAAATCAACGTGATTTTATCGCTGTTGGAGAAATCGGCATTGATTTATATTGGGACAAAAGTACTTTAGAAATTCAAAAACAAGCATTTCGCACCCAAATACAATGGGCTAAAGAACGAAATTTAGCCATCAATATCCATTGTAGAGAGGCTTTTGACGAAGTTTTTGAAGTTTTAGAAAGTGAAAAAGACGATAAATTATTCGGTATTTTCCATTGTTTTACAGGAGATTATTCTCAAGCTGAAAGAGCGATAAACCTTGGAATGAAATTAGGCATTGGAGGTGTTGTTACTTTTAAAAATGGAAAAATAGATCAATTCATACACAAAATAGATTTAAAACACATTGTATTGGAAACAGATGCTCCATATTTAGCACCTGCTCCTCATAGAGGTAAACGAAACGAAAGTAGCTATATTCCTCTAATTGCAGAAAAATTGTCTCAATTATACCAAATTCCTATCGAAGAAGTAGCTCAGATTACAACTGAAAACGCAAAATCTGTTTACAAATTCTAAAAGCAATTGTTAAACTCAAAAAGTATTCGTTTATTTGTATACCTCAAAAATAAAGCAAATGTCTAAGTTTGACGCTATACGTTTTTATGATGATGACCAAGTTTCGGGAATAATAAAAAATATTTCCGAACATCCTATATTTCAAGCATTAATAAAATTCACTTTTCCAGAAAAAAGCAAAGAAGAAATAGATTTACTATTTGATTCTATTCATTCTATATTCGATTTTCACTATTTGTTTGTTTCACATACATTGAGAAAAGTAGTGAAAGAAACCTCAGAAGGTTTATCAACTTCAGGATTTGAACATCTTGACAATGATAAATCTTATTTATTTATCTCCAATCACAGAGATATCCTATTAGACACCGGCTTGCTCAATATAGAACTCCTAAGCCATGGCAAAATTATGACTGCGTCTGCTATTGGCGACAATTTAGTTCGAAAAAAATCACATTTAACTCTAGCTAAACTCAATCGCAATTTCATTGTAAAGAGAAATTTACCCCCAAGAGAATTGCTCGAGAGTTCTAAATTGATTTCCGAATATATATATCACCTTCTAAAGGAACAAAATCGTTCTGTTTGGATTGCACAACGTGAAGGTCGTACTAAAGACGGTTGGGATTCAACTCATCAAGGGGTACTTAAAATGATAGGAATGCATTCAGATGAAGAACACCTAATGAACTATTTTAAAAAACTAAGAATAGTTCCTGTTTCTATTTCATACGAATACGACCCTACAGATAAATTAAAAATTCCTCAATTGATGGCAAAACTGCAGGATATTGAATACATAAAAGACAAAAACGAAGATTTTAATAATATCTTGAGTGGTGTTATTGGTCAAAAGAAACGCATTCACATTCACATAGGAAAGCCTTTAGACAACGAACTCGACATTATCCGAGAGCAACAAGACAATTCAAACAAACAAATACAACAATTGGCTAAAATCATCGACAAGGAAATTGTAGAAAACTACCACTTGTGGCCAACTAATTACATTGCATACGATTTGTTACACAAAACAAACATGTATGCTGATAAGTATACCGAACAAGAAAAAAAACTGTTTGTAAGAAGATTAGAACTGAAAGTGGATAAAGGAAATCCACAAGAAGTCAATGGTTTTTTAACTATGTATGCCAACCCTGTGCTACACAAAAACACGATTTTGAATGAATAGAAAACAAAACATATTACTCATCTATACCGGAGGAACCATCGGAATGGTAAAAGACTTCGAATCTGGAGCATTGAAAACTTTTGATTTCGAACAATTACTGGAAAAAATTCCAGAATTACATCTACTAGATTGTAATATTTCTACATTTTCATTTCCAACACCGATAGACTCTTCTAATATGCACCCAAACGATTGGGTAGAAATTGGAAAAATCATTGAAAACCACTACAATAAATTTGATGGCTTCGTGATATTACACGGATCAGACACTATGTCTTATTCGGCATCTGCATTGAGTTTTATGCTTCAAAACTTAGACAAACCAGTGATTTTCACTGGTTCTCAATTACCTATAGGAGATTTGCGTACTGATGCAAAAGAAAACCTCATTACCTCAATACAAATTGCTGCATTACACGAAAATAACATCCCTGTATTTAGAGAAGTAGGGTTATATTTCGAATACAAACTTTATAGAGGTAATCGTACTACAAAAATAAGCGCCGAACATTTCAACGCTTTCACCTCGCCAAATTTTCCTCATTTAGTGGAATCTGGAGTTCATCTTAAAATCAATTCTCATTTACTTTTAAACAAAAAAAATCAAGATAAATTCCACTTGTTTCAAAATATGTTTTCTAAAGTTGTTATCATCAAACTTTTTCCAGGCTTGTCTAAAGAGGTATTTGATGCCATCCTATCTATAAAAGACTTGGAAGGAATTATCTTAGAAACATACGGATCAGGAAATGCCCCTACAGAAGATTGGTTTTTAGATGCATTGAAAAAAGGAATAAAAAATGGATTAAAAATAGTAAATGTAACCCAGTGCAGTGGTGGTAGTGTAAATATGGGGAAATACGAAACTAGTACAGAACTCAAACAAATTGGTGTAATTTCCGGAAAAGACATTACTACTGAAGCTGCTGTAACAAAACTAATGTATTTATTAGGAAACAATGTTTCAGATAGTGAATTTAAAAACAAATTCGAAACATCCATCTGTGGTGAAATGGAATAATTGTTTAAAATATTATGAAAAACAAATTACTGTTCATTTGCTCTGTTATTCTCTTGTTGGGATGCAACTCAACTAAAAAAATCACATTCGAAAACAACACAAAAGAACCTGTTTATTTGTTATTAAAAAACAGAATAGGCATAAAATATATTAATACATTCAATAAAGATACATTAATTCCTTTTGGCACCAAAAGACTTTCCAAATCTTGGGAACTAGAATACGACAATTCCCCTTGGACCAATACAGAACTGGAAGATCTCTATTACCAACTCAACAATCCTCTATATTTAGAAGTGTATGATGCAGAAAAACAACGCATTCAAAATACACTTCTTCAGTTTAAAAGAAAAGGAATCAACAAAAATCATTTAGTTATAAAAATTACAAAAAATAAATAAATTCAAAATATTGGCATTATTATTGTAGTTCTTAATAAAGAAGTTTAAAACAATAATTATTATGAAAAAAGTATTATTACTCGCAGGATTAGCATTTGCAACTCAAAACATGAACGCTCAAATTTCAGAAGGTAACTGGATGGTTGGAGGTCAAGTGGCTAATATGAAATTCACAAACGGATTTGATTTGAGCCTTACACCTCAATTAGGTTATTTCATTAAAGACAATTGGGCAATTGGAGGTAAAGTTGGTATCGATATTGAAAAACCTACTGGTTCAGGAACAAATGCAAACATCGATATTAGCGCATTTACAAGATACTACTTCGGGCAAAATGAAATCAACACTATCTTAAAAAATGGTAAATTCTTTGCTGAAGGGACTGTAGGATTAAGTGGAATTAACCAATCAAGTGGAGCTACTACAAACGGAGTAGGATTAGGTATTGGTGCAGGTTATTCTTATTTCATCACTCAAAATGTAGGTCTTGAAGGTTTAGTAAAATTTGACGGTGTAGCAGGTGGTGGAAACCAAAACTTTAACGGAAATGTAAGCTTGAATGTTGGTTTTCAAATCTATATCCCAAGCTCTAAGTTAAAACAAGCTTTAAAAGACAAACAATAATTTAATTATAATTTTATTATCTAAGCCGGCTTTCTTCTAATGAAAGTCGGCTTTTATTTTGTTATCCATTACTAAATAGGTAAAAAAACGAAAATCAACTACACTAACATTCAAATCAAATTCTTTATTACAGTTAATATTCTCTTCGTATTAACATCCGTTTTATTGATATTCTTACGTATTTTTGCAAAAATTGAAACACAATGCGAATAGATATTATTACTGTTTTACCAGAATTAATCAAAAGTCCGTTTGAAGCTTCTATCCTAAAACGTGCAATTGCAAAAGGATTAGTAGAAGTACATTTTCACAACCTTAGAGATTACAGTAGCAACAAACACAAAAATGTAGACGATTATCAATTTGGAGGAGGAGCTGGAATGGTAATGAGTATAGAACCTATTGCAAAATGTATCGAAAAACTCAAAAGTGAACGAAATTATGATGAAATTATTTATATGACACCTGATGGCGAAACCCTTAACCAACAAATCGCCAATTCTATGTCAATGCTGGAAAACATCATCATTCTTTGCGGACACTACAAAGGCGTAGACCAACGTGTTAGAGATCATTACATTAGCAGAGAAATATCTATTGGAGATTACGTTTTATCAGGAGGTGAGCTTGGAGCTGCCGTTTTGTGCGATGCTATCATCCGACTGATTCCTGGAGTACTTTCAAACGAAACCTCTGCCCTAACGGATAGCTTTCAAGACAATTTACTTGCGCCTCCAATATACACAAGACCTGCGGAATACAACGGATGGAAAGTTCCTGAAATACTATTGAGTGGAAATTTTCCTGAAATTGAAAAATGGAGAGAAGAAAAAGCATACGAACATACTAAAAACAGAAGACCCGACCTTCTTGAAAAAAAATGAAACTCAACTCTATGAAAAATTTAATATCGAAAGTAATCTTTATTACTCTTTTTGTTTCGAACATATGTTTCGGACAAGAAAACAACCTTTTATGGGAGATTTCAGGTAATCAATTAGAAAAACCTTCATACCTCTTCGGTACTATACATGTAATTTGTGAGGAAGATTACATCATGACGCCTGCAATTTCCAATTCGCTAAAAAATGTAGACACCTATTTTGCCGAACTCAACTTGGCAGATATTTCTACTATGTTAAAAATGCAAGAATATTTAAAAGCAGAAGAAACGCTTTCCAAAAGAATCACACCGAAACAATATTCTGAGCTAAAACACTTGTTAAATGAAGTTTTCCAATTAGATATTGAAACTTTCGAAAATCTTTCCGATTTTGCTATAATGAGCACCATTATGCTAGAAAGTTTTGATTGTAAAAACAGAAAAATATACGAACTAGAACTAATGCAACAAGCTCTTTTTATGAACAAAAAATTAGGCGGACTAGAAACCATCGAAGAGCAAGTAAACGCCATGTCTAGTTCTACAAATATCCATTCGATTTTAGGCATGCTCAAAGAGCTAAAGGCCAACAAAAGTACTTCTTCTAAAAAATTAATCGAACTATACTCCTCTGAAAACATCAAAGGGATACTCGATGATTTTACGAAGACTTCCTATATAGACGTAAAATCACAAAAGGTACTTTTAGACAATCGCAATAAAAATTGGATTCCAAAAATGAAACAAGCCATGAAAGGTCAGAGTGTATTTTTTGCGGTAGGTGCTGCACATTTGGCAGGTGAAAAAGGTATTATTCATTTACTCGAAAAAGAAGGTTATACACTAAAACCTATCGAATTACAAGAATAAAAAACTCTTCTTTCCTATTTTGAAATAAAAAAAGAATTGTTATA